>CALVOB010000035.1 GCA_944350095.1 uncultured Clostridia bacterium | reverse complement strand
AATTTTTCTAAGTATTCTGGTGGAGTACATTCATTTTTAACAGTGCAATCACCAACTTCCTTTAAAGTTTCAGCTAAATGCATGCTCATAGGAAGCTTATGTTTTGCACTAAAATCTACAAGAGTTGAAAGTTCATCTTCACTTAATGTATATATAGAATGAGCATATATTACAGGTTTTATAAGTTTATTATCAAGTTTAGATAACAAGCTTTCTAAAAACTCTTTCATTTGTGTACTAGATTTACTTTCAAAAGTGCTAGGAAATCCAAGTCTACACCTTATTCCACTTTTCTTTACTGCATTTATAATTTCATCATAATAAAAATAACACTCTTCAATAGTTGTAATTCCAGCTTTAACCTGTTCTGCTATTCCAAGCATTTCACCCCAATAAATATCTTCTGGCGTAAGTTTTTCTTCCGCTAGGAATATATTATCATAAAGCCAACTTTCTAATGTCTTATCGTCTGCAATGCCTCTTAAAAGTGTCATAGGTGTATGAACATGAGCATTCACAAAACCAGACATTAAAAGATTGTTTTTAACATCTATTTTCTTATCAGATTGCACACTTATAGGCTTTCCAACATAGGTTATTTTTTCATCTTCAACAACTACATCTCCATGAATAATTTTACCGTTACTCAAAATATTTGCATTATAAAAATGATATTTCACAAACTTGCCTCCCTGTGTCCTATTAATAGTTATATTATATCAAAAAAAAGGAAAGATAGTAAAATGAAAGAGCGAATTATTTTACATTGTGACGCAAATAGTTTTTATGCTTCCGTAGAATGTGCAATGCACCCAGAATATAAAGGTAAACCACTAGCCGTATCTGGCAATCCAGAAAAGCGTACAGGCATAATTTTAGCTAAAAATGAAATAGCTAAGCCCTACGGCGTAAAAACAGGAGAAGCTATTTGGCAAGCTAAGGAAAAATGCCCAGACCTAATCTGTGTATTTCCACATCACGATATTTACGAAGAATATTCAAAAAAGTTACATGAAATTTATGCTACTTATACACATTTAATAGAGCCTTTTGGTATAGATGAATGTTGGCTTGATGTAACAGAAACAGCACATCTTTTTGGAGGAGCTTTAAACCTTGCAGAAGATATAAGAAATCGAGTAAAAACAGAACTTGGAATAACTGTTTCAATAGGAATAAGTTTTAGTAAACTATTTGCAAAACTTGGAAGCGATATAAAAAAGCCAGACGCTATAACTTGTCTACCAAAAGATAATTTTAAAGAACTAACATATCTTCTTCCTGTAAGTAGTATTGTAGGAATTGGAAGAAAAATGAAAGTTCACCTTGAAAAGATGAACATATTAACCATAGGCGACCTAGCCCATATACCAACAGAAATTTTAGAGCATAAATTTGGAGTTGTAGGAAGAGAATTAAGCCTAAAAGTACGAGGGTTAGACTACGACCTTGTTAAAAGCATGTATGATGAAGAGGCTCCTAAGAGCGTAGGCAACGGAACAACTACAATAGTAGATATATTTACGCCCGAAGAGGTACGAAATACAATATTTTACTTAGCTGAGGAAGTTGGACGCAGATTAAGAGAAAAGAAACTACTTTCATCTACCATTTCAGTTACAGTTAAAACCTGTGAATTTTGTTATGAACATCATTCAAACAAAACAACACCAACAAACAGTACAAAAGAAATAGCAGAAAATGCCCTTACTCTTCTAAATAGTTTTTGGAACTATTCCGAAAAGATAAGGGCTATAAGAATATGTTGTTCAAGCCTAAGTAGCGTACAAATAAAGCAACTATCAATATTTGAGCCAATCACCTACAAAAAGAGTTCATTAAGCCTAGCGCTAGACATACTTCGTGCAAAATACGGCGAAAGCATAATCAAAACAGGCAGTTTGAAATCTGTTAGTTTTTTGAGATAAAATCTAGCAATGTAATTTACTATATCAATTTTAAGATAACTTAATTCACAAAATAAGTTCCTAAGGTACCAACTTGCGGAGACCAATGTTCACCATCATAGTGAGGGAACCATTCTACAAAAATATAATTACCATCATCTAATTTAGAAAAATTAATCCATTCAACACCTGTATAACAATCTCTTGAATGAGTTTCAGTTTCATATATAGTTTCAACTATATCACCAGTAGAATTTTTTACATAAATACCTTTTAAATCATTTCCTGCACTAGAAATTTTAACTCTATCACCTGCAATTACTGTAAAATTATAACTAGAATATTCAGTTAAATGTTTGTTATTTACATATATATAAAAAGAATTGTTTAAATCTTCTGAATTCTGTATAGTAAAATAGGATAATTTATCTAAAGCTATAGACAAATCTATGTTCATATCAGTGCTAACAGACACATTTTCAAGAGTTAATCTTAGTATGTATGTTGCAGATGTTGTTCCGTTATCTGCTGGTATTGAATCTATATTAGAAGTAATTTCTTCTACTTTTATATTTGTACCTTGAACCGAATTGTTAGTTACATTAACTTCTATTGGAAATTCTGAATAATTTTTAAATGTTAATCTATATTCAATAACCTTATTAGTTTCGCTAAATGAAACTTCTGCAGGATTCCAACCATTTTCCAACCCAATAAAATTATTGTTTGAAACTTGTCCTTCTACAAAGTTTTTTGTTTCGGCTAATGTTTGATTAACATTTTCTGTTACCTGGGTTAAGTTAGAAGTTGATTCACCTCTCCAAATACTACCAGATACAGATGCATAAACTCCTGTTGCACTAAAAGATACAGTGCTGTTAACACTTAAATTCACTGTACTTGCGGCAAAAACCCCAAACGAAAGCATACAAACGCTTAAACATAGTGCAAAAATTGCACCAAATAGTTTAGTCTTTTTTTTCATATTTTACTCCTTTGTTTATTTTGTTAAATTTGCTTTTAATTATTCGTAGTTGATTATAATTCTATTATGGTATAATAGTCAATTAAATAGTGGCATTTAACCATTTTTTTATGACGAAGTCATTTTACCCCCCCCGCGATTTTGTCAAGCAAACTAATACGCTTTTTTAAAAAAATTTACAAAATTTTTCTACTATCGACGCCATTTTAACAAATTTTATTTTATCCCGCTTGGCAAAATCGCATATTTTTAAAGGATTTTACTTTTATCTTTTACTTAAAAATTTTCAATCTTACTCAATTATAATTGACTTTTAGAAAGTTTATAAAAAATAAATCTTTTTGAAAAATAAAAATAAACCTCATTATTAGGAGATTTATTCTATTTTTAAATTTTATATTATTCATTCTTATTTATTAAACTTATTATACAACTCCTTAGCTACAAGTTTACAGTGTTCGTAGGTTATTCCACCTTGCAAGTATACCCAATATGGCTTTTTTATTGGACAATCCGCACTAAGTTCTATAGACGCCCCACCAACAAATGTTCCCGCCGCCATTATTACAGGTTCAGTATAACCTGGCATATCCCAAGGCTCAGGAACTACATTACTATCCACAGGAGAGTATTTTTGAATTGTTTGTACAAAATCAATTAATTCTTTTTCCGTATTAAACTCTATGGATTTTATTATGTCAAATGTTTTTTGATTAGATTTTGGCATAATATTATAGCCAAGTCTACTCATAACTTCGCCAATCAAATACATACCTTTAATTGCGCCTATCGTTACATGTGAAGCTATAAAAAGCCCTTGGAAAAATAATCTATATCCCATTTCAAAACTTCCAACTTCTGCGCCAAGGGAAGCACTTGTAAATCTGTTTGAAATAAGTTCAACCGCCTTTTTTGTACCTGCAATATAAGCACCCGTTGGAGCAAGCGAACCACATGCATTTTTTATTAAAGACCCTACAATAACATCAGCACCAACCTCAGTTGGCTCACGCTTTTCTACAAACTCACCATAACAATTATCTACCACAATAAAAGAACTTGGAACAATTTCTTTAATTCTTTTAAACACATTTTCCATTTTATCCACAGATAATGCATCACGAATGGCGTACCCCCTAGACCTTTGTAAATACACAACCTTTGGTTTATTTTCTTTAATATAATTTAGTGCATTTTCTTCATCAATTTCACCATTTTTAAGTTCAATTTTTTCAAATTTAATATTAAAATCTGGCAAACTTCCAAGCCCCTTTTTATCATATACAACTTCGCCTAATGTATCATAGGGATCGCCTGTGATTGAAAAAATTGTGTCACTAGGACGCAATAAGCCAAATAAAGCAATATTTAGTGCATGAGAACCACAAGTAATAAGAGGTGTAACAAGTGCACTTTCACACTTAAATACCTTAGCAAAGACCTCTCCAAGTTTATCTCTTCCCTCATCACCATAACCATAACCTGTAGAGCCGAAAAAATGACGATTAGCCACTTTTCCTTCTTGAAAAGCTTTTAACACCTTTTCTGTGTTATAAAGTGCTATATCATCATAGTATGAAAAAACTTCTTTTAAACTATTTTCACATTCAGTTATCATGTCCATATTCTACCTCTTTTAAAATTTCATCAATTGCATTTTCACGAGGAAAAGCTTCGACCCAAATAGGATTAATACCTCTAAGAAGTGTAAGTTGTCTTTTAGCATAGTTTCTTGAGTGTTGTTTTATTTTTTCTACTGCTTCACTAAGCGTGCAATTGCCATTTAAATATTTTAATAATTCTGCATAGCCAATGCCTTTTGCGCACTGGTCTTCTAAGTTTAACCCTTCTTTTACAAGATTTTTAACTTCTTCTAAAAGTCCCATTTCCAGCATTTTGTTCACCCTTGAATTTATACGGTCATAAAGAACATTTCTATCCGTATTTAGAGCAAAAATTTTATAAGTAAATTGTTTGCTATTTACATTAAATTCGCGCTTTTTACTTTTACAAATTTCTAATGCTCTAACAATTCGCTTTTTATCTGTAGGATATATTTTTTCAGCCATTGTTGGAGACAATTTTTTTAACATGTTATAAAGTTCTGCAAGCCCTTTATTTTCTGCATAACTTTCAAGTTTAGCTCTAAGTTCATCATCACGCTTAACGCCAAAATAATTATAGTCGTTAACTAAGGCCTTAATATAAAGTCCCGTACCACCAACAACAATTGGTACTTTTCCTTTTAACATTATTTCTTTAATTAATTTTTTACAATCCTCACAAAATTCAGCTACACTATAAGTTTGCTTTATATTTTTAAAACTTAAAAGATAATGCTTAACACCTTGCATTTCTTCACTTGTAATCTTTCCAGAGCCAATATCTAACCCTTTATAAATTTGCATAGAATCAGCAGAGATAATTTCTCCACCAATTTTTTTTGCAACGGTTACAGCAATTTCACTTTTACCAACTGCTGTTGGTCCTGTAATAATAATAACATCTTTTATCATACTATTCTTTTAAACCATTTTTCAATTTGAGATTTTGTTATTTTAATCAACACCGGTCTACCATGAGGGCACAATAGCACATGATTTTCCATTTCACTAATTAATGTTTCAATTTCATTAACAGAAAGCACTTGACCACTTTTAACTGCCATTTTACATGCATGTTGCATTAAACTTGTTTTAAAATAGTCAGAAGCTTTAGAAGAATAATCTTGAAGATTGCTAAGAAAATAGTTGAAATAATCTTCAATTTTTTCAATAGGTAAAATATAAGGAATTGATGTTATTTTAATTTGATTATTTCCAATATCTTCTGTTTCAAAACCCACACTATTTAAAACATCAATATTTCTGTTAAAGAAATCATATTCAATTGCATTTAATTTTAAAGTGTAAGGTGTAATTAACCCTTGTTTGAAAACATTACTATTTTGAACACTTGAATAAAATTTATCATATAAACTTCTTTCATGAGCTGCATGCTGGTCTATCATATAAATATCATTTTCTTTTTCCACAATGATATAAGTTTTAAATATAGTACCTATAATCTTAGCTCTTGGAATAGTATTTTCTATTGTTTCTTGAAATTGTGTCATTTCAAAAGGAGTTTTTTTCTTTGTATTTAAAATAAAGTCTGTAAGCCTACTTTCGTTAGAGTTTGTTTCAAGATTAGGTAAACTTTGAGTATTGAAATCTTCGTAATTTAAATTAACTTCTTTTAAATTGTTTGTTTCAGAAAAAATATCTTTTTCTTGTAAAAAACTTATTCCCTCATCTTTAGATAGTGGTGTTAAACTAGATACAAAAGTAGAAGTTTTATCTTCGTTACTTTCTTGTTTATCTTCTTGTTTGTTTTCTTCCACATTTCTTGTATAGTTTGCATTCATCAATGCTGAATAAACAGCATGTGTAAAGAGCGTTCTTATAAATCCTAAATTTTCAAACTTAACTTCCATTTTACTAGGGTGAACATTTACATCTACACTATCTTTTGGCAAGTTCAAATTTAAAACAAAAAAGGGAAATTTGTTTTTCATTAAAAAGTTTTCATAAACCTCTTGAATAGCATTAGAAATAAAAGCGTTTTTAACAACTCTACCATTTACTATAAGTGTTTGATAAGTTCTATTTGCTTTACTTATTTCTGGCTTGCCAATATATCCAGTAAGCCTATATCCATCTCTTTCAAAATTTATTTCTATAATATTATCAATCGTTTCTTTACCATATATTGTATATATATTTGCATATAAACCGCCACCTGTTGTATTGTATTTAATTTTTCCATCAACAATATATCTAATTTGCACATTAGGATTAGATAAGATTATTCTTTCAACAAGGTCTGTTATATCACCTTCTTCTGTTTTGCTTTTTCTTAAAAATTTGCGTCTTGCCGGAGTGTTATAAAATAAATTTTTTACTAGTATTTTAGTGCCATTATTCATAGCTGTTTCGCCAAGTTCTCCAAATTCACCACCGTCTATCTTAATGGTTGAACCTAGTTCTTCAGAAGAGGTCTTAGACATCATTTCAACCTGAGCAACAGATGCAATACTTGCTAACGCCTCACCTCTAAAACCAAGCGTACCAATACAATCTAAATCTGCAACAGTTTTGATTTTACTTGTAGCATGAGGCATAAAAGCAAGTTTTATATCATCTTTTTCAATACCTGAACCATTATCTTGTATTGAAATACTTTTAATTCCACCCTCTTCAATTTCTATAATTATTTTATCTGCCCCTGCGTCAATACTATTTTCTACAAGTTCTTTAACAACAGAAGATGGTTTTTCAACCACTTCTCCTGCCGAAATTCTATTACTAACAAATTTATCTAAAATGTTAATTTTACTCATAAAATTATCCTTTTGCCTTGGTTATTAAATCGTTTAATATTTCAAATGCACTAAGTGGTGTCATCTTTTCTATATTTAAGTCGTTAAGAATTCCCATAATTTCTGTGATGTTTTTATTTCTTTTTTCATTTTCAGGAGAATTTTCTACTTCTTCAAATAAATTTTTATTTACATCAACCTGCTCTAATGTTTTACTAATTTCCTTGGCTCTTTTTATAACTTCTTTAGGAAGCCCTGCAAGTGAAGCAACTTCTATACCAAAGCTCTTGTTAGCCCCACCTCTAACTACCTTTCTTAAAAATACTATGTTTCCGTTTATCTCTTTTACATTTATTTTATAATTTTTAACGCCCTCTAAGTTTCCCTCCAACTCCGTAAGTTCATGATAGTGTGTTGCAAATAAAGTTTTGCATCTCATGTTTTTAGATAAATATTCAACCACAGACCAAGCTATGCTAAGACCATCAAAAGTTGAAGTTCCTCTTCCTATTTCATCTAATATAACTAAACTATTTTCTGTTGCGTTAGCTAGTATATTTGCTGTTTCCGACATTTCTACCATAAATGTACTTTGTCCAAAAGCTAAATCGTCACTAGCACCAACCCTTGTAAAAATTCTATCTGTAATACATATTTCCGCACTCTTTGCCGGAACAAAACTTCCAATATGTGCCATTAAAGTAATTATTGCAACCTGCCTCATATATGTGCTTTTTCCAGCCATGTTTGGACCTGTTATAATCATGGTTTTATCTGTTGTTCCATTTAAAAATGTATCATTACTAATAAACTGTTCATTTTTCATTAAGTCTTCTATAACAGGGTGTCTTCCCTCATCAATTCTTATACATTTTACCCTATTATTAATTGTAGGCTTACAATAGTTATTTCTAACAGCTAATGTTGATAATGAAAGTAAACAGTCGACTTCTGAAATAATATTGCCTAGTTTTAATAAATCTTCAATATTTTCTTTTAAAATATCAACTATCTGAGAATACAAAAATGTTTCAAGTTTTTCTATTTCTGTGCCCGCATTTAAAATTTTATCTTCAAGTTCTTTTAGTTCTATTGTAGTAAAACGCTCTGAATTCGCCGTTGTTTGTCTTCTAGTATAGCGCATAGGCACTTTGTCTAACATAGATTTCGTTACTTCAATTAAATAACCAAAAACCCTGTTATTTATAACTCTTAAATTTTTTATTCCTGTAAGCTCTCTTTCCTTTGCCTCTAAAGCCTCTATGTATTTTTCAGCCTTGTTAAACAAATTTTTAAGATTTTCAAGTTCAGGAGTATAATTAACTTTAAAAACTCCACCATCTTTTACATTTAAAGGAATATTTGTATCTACAATTGCCCTTTCTAATATATCACATATTTGACTAAAATCTGGAATAGCCTCTCCAAGACTATTTAAGTTTTTAAACCCAGATGTAGTAAGTAGAGTTTTAATTTCTGGAAGTGCTTGGAAAGATTTTCTTAAATTGCCCATATCTCTTGGCATAATTCTATCCATGGCAATTTTACCTGTAATTCGCTCTATATCACTAAGCTCTTTCAATTTTAATCTTAAAGCATCACGCAGTATAACTTTTCCATTCAATTCTTCAATAGTATCTAACCTATAATTGATTTTTTTAGCATCTTTTAAAGGCTGTTCCACCCAATTTTTTAATTTGCGTGCCCCCATACTAGTAGATGTATTGTCTAAAAGTGCAAGAAGAGAGCCTTTTTTTCGCCTGTCCCTCATTGTTTCAATAATTTCAAGATTTCGCCTAGTATTTGCGTCTAAAATTAGGTATTCAGATACATTTAACCATCTCATTTTGGTAATATGAGGAAGTGCCACTTTTTCTGTTTCATTTAAATATTCAAGTAGCGCTCCCGCCGCAGAACAAACTGCATCTTTGCCCTTTAATTCATATATTGTGTAACAATTTTCTGAAAATTGTTTCCTTAAATTTTCACTAATTCTTGGTTCAACAAACGCCCAATCAAAATATTTTTTAAATCTTGGAACATTGCCTAGCCTTACTGAACTTAACTCATTTGAAAATTCCATGGAAAGTTCATCTGCTATTATTTCTGCAGGAGTAGTTCTTGTTATAATATTGTCTAAATCATTTAGATTTTGACAATCTACTATATTGAATTCTCCTGTAGTAACATCAGCTATTGCAACACCAAAGCCATCATTATTGTTAAATGTTACACAGGCTATATAGTTATTAGACTTTTCATCTAGCATACTATCTTCTGTAACTGTTCCTGGAGTTACAATTCTTATAACATCACGCTCTACAATTTTTCCAGCTTTTGGCTCAGATAATTGTTCACATATTGCAATTGAATATCCAAGTTTCATAAGTTTTGCAATGTAGCCTTCTGCCGCATGGTATGGTATTCCACACATAGGTGCACGCATATTATTACCACAGTCTTTTCCTGTAAGTGACAAATCTAAAACACTTGACATTTCCACCGCATCATCAAAGAAAAATTCATAAAAATCACCAAGTCTATAAAAAAGAATAGTATTTTTATATTTATCTTTAATATTTAAATAATGCTTCATCATAGGAGAAAGTTTTTCTCTATCTATTATTTCCATCTAATTTTTCCTTTTTTATTTCTTTTTCAAGCTCCAAAATTTTGTTTACCCTCTTATTTTTTATTTCAAACGGAATTTGTCCATCCATCTTTTCTGCCACAGTTCCCTCTCTTACAGAATACATAAAAGCAAAAACCCCATCGTACTTTACTTTTTTTATTAACTCGCAAGTCTTTTCAAAATCCTCCTCTGTTTCTCCAGGAAAACCTACTATTATATCTGTTGTTATTCTTACATTTGGAATTTTAGCTTTTATTTCATTAATAATAGAAAGATATTTTTCAACTGTATATTTTCTATTCATTCTTTCAAGTACACTATTGCTTCCGCTTTGAACAGGAAGATGAATTTCTTTTAAAAGTTTATCATTTTGAGCAACAACATCTATAACTTCGCTTGTTAAATCCTTAGGGTGTGAAGTCATGAATGCAATTTTAAAATCACCTTCAATATCTGCCACTCTTTTTAATAGTTCTGCAAAGCTTATTTCTCCGCAATCCTTTCCATAACTATTCACATTTTGCCCTAATAAAGTTATAAGTTTAAATCCAGAATTAACAGCTTCTTTAACTTCTTTTAAAATATCTTCATGAGCTCTACTTCTCTCTCGTCCTCTTACATAAGGCACAATACAATAAGTGCAAAAATTGTTACACCCTTGCATAATATTAACCCACGCGTTTTCACCGCTAGTTCTATAAAAAGGCATATTTTCGCCTTCTAGATTAAAATCTTCATCATAGGCAAGTAACCTTTTTGTTTTTTTATCTAAAAACTCCTCAAATTTATAAAGATTACTAGTACCAAAAATTATATCTATAAAAGGAAATACCTCATAAAGTTTCTCAGCCTTTGCTTTTTGTTGTGTCATGCAACCGCAAACAGCTATTATTTTATCCTTATGTTCCCTTTTTAATTTTTTTAATGCCCCTACATTGCCAAAAACTCTATCTTCCGCCCCTTCACGGATAGCACAAGTATTATATATTATTATATCGGCATCTTCAAGTTTATTTGCAGGCAAAAAATCTCGCTTTTTTAATACACCAGCGAGTTTTTCAGATTCATGTACATTCAGTTGACAACCATATGTTGTAATAAAATAAGTTTTCATATATTCTCACAAAATTAAATAATTACCAATAGATTATACTACATTTCGACAAAAAATCAAATAAAATATTTTAAAAAAATCCTTGTAAGTAAAAATTCAAAATTAAATTAATGATAGTATAAATTATTTAATACATGGAATAATAATTTGGAATGAAAAAAGCATTAAAGATTAGTTTAATAATCATTTTACTTCTAGTCATAATAGCTTCGCTATTTATTGGCGGTTTTCTTATTTATAGTTTTTCAGTTAGTAAAGTTCAATTTTCAGCAGAAAAAATTGCTGAGAACACACTAGCAATTCAAGTGTATAATGCTAACAATATTTTAATTAAAGAAGAAAACACAATTTCTAATGAAAAAGCAAAGCTATCTACACTTCCTACTTATGTTAAAGAAGCTTTTATTTCTATTGAAGATAAAGATTTTTACAAACATAAGGGCATTAATTATAAACGAATGGTAAAAGCAATGCTTACAAATATTAAAAATATGAAATTAAAAGAAGGCGCTTCAACAATATCTCAACAACTTATAAAAAACACACATTTAAGCAGTCAAAAAACATTTTCTAGAAAAATAAATGAAATATTTTTAGCCTTAGAACTTGAAAAACAATTTACAAAAGAAGAAATTTTAGAAAACTATTTGAATATTATTTATTTTGGTGATAATAGTTATGGAATAGAAAGTGCAAGTAAACACTACTTTTCAAAACCTGCAAAAGAATTAAGTTTAGATGAAGCTTGCATGCTTGCAGGAATGATAAAATCACCTAATTACTATTCACCTATCTCAAACACAGATAGATGCAAAAAAAGAAGGAATTTAGTTTTAAGCGAAATGCTTAAAGACGGAAAAATATCTGAAAAAATATATAGTGAAAATATAACTAAAAATATAACACTAAATTTAAGTTCGGAAAACTCAAACAAATTAAATTCTTATAGCGAAAATGCTATTTTAGAAGCTTCTAAAATTTTAAAAATGCCTGCAAAACAACTAGCACTTGCAGAATATAAAATTTACACATATCAAAACCCTGTTAAACAAAAAGCACTTCAGGAAGTTTTTGATAGTATTAAAACTGAAAACGATTGTGCTCTTATAAGTTTAAATTCTCAGAATGGAACAATTGAAAGTTTTATAGGACAAAGTAATTACAGAATTTTAGAGCAAAAACGCCAACCCGGCTCTGCTATTAAACCTATTCTTGTTTATGCTCCCGCAATTAATGAAGATATAATTTCGCCCGCCACACAAATATTAGATGAACCTATAAGCATAGATGGATACTCACCTAAAAATGTTGGTGGAAATTATAACGGTTATGTATCTGCAAGAGAATGTCTTTCTAAATCATTAAATGTGCCGACTATAAAAATTGCTTCTTATGTAGGACTAGATAAAATGAAAAGTTACATATCAAAATTAGGAATAGAGCTAGATAAAAATGATAACAACTATGCAATTTGTCTTGGTGGATTTACTTATGGAACAAGTTTAGATAAACTTGCAGGAGCTTATACAAGCCTTGCGAACGGAGGAAAATTTAGTAGTCCTCAATTTGTAAATTACATAACAGATAAAAATGGTAAAATTATTTATAGGAACAATATAAAAACCGCTAATGTTTTTAGACAAGATACCGCTTATTTGATAACTGACATGTTAAAAACAAGTGCAAAAACGGGAACTGCAAAAAAACTAGCAAATTTTAAATTTGATGTTGCATCTAAAACAGGAACTGTTGGAACATCAAAAGGTAACACAGATGCTTATAACATTTCATATACAACAGAAGATGTTTTTGGAGCTTGGATAGGAAATATGGACAATTCCCCTATATCTACTGTTGGAGGAGGCATACCTACTGAAATGGCAAAAGAATATTTTAATAAAATATATTCAGAAAAAGCTCCTAATAAGTTTTTAAAACCCACTTCAGTTGATGAAATAGATTTAGATGCACTAGAACATGAAAATAATCATAGGCTTGTAAAAGCTAATAGCTTAGTTCCAGAAAAATATAGAGTTAAAGAAATATTTTCAAAATTTAATTTGCCTGATGAAGAGTCTGAAACTTATTTAAGAGTATTGCCAGCAAAGATTAATGGTAGCGTAGATGGATATGGTAATGTAAGCCTTTGGTTTGATGCACAGAACTTTATGAGTTATGATATATATAAAGTTTCAAATGGACAAGAAAAAAAATTAAAAACAATAGAAAATAAAAATGGAAAAATTGAAGTTAAAGATAAGCTTAAAGATAAAGAAAGAGCTAAATATTATATAATTACATCAATAGAAAATTATGCCATAAATAATGAAAAAACAAGTGAAAAAGGCAACGAGATTGAACTCGTCGCCCTATATGATAAAAATAATAAATGGTATTTAAGTTTAGATTATTCGTCTTGATCAGAACCTATAACCATATCAGATGATGTTTTTAAAAGTTCTTGTATGGTTTTAACTAAGTCGTCATATACTTCTGGATTTTCTTCAATATATTTTTTAGCATTTTCTCTGCCTTGACCTATCTTTTCACCGTTGAATGAGAACCAAGAGCCTGTTTTTTGAATTAAATTAAATTCTATTGCAAGGTCTAGAACACAACTTGTTTTAGAAATTCCTTGACCAAAAATCATATCAAATGTTGCAACTTTAAATGGTGGAGCAAGTTTATTTTTAACAACCTTTACTTTTGTTTTATAACCTATGATATTTGCACCATCTTTAATGGCTTCACCTTTTCTAACATCAAGCCTAATACTTGCGTAGAATTTAAGAGCCTTTCCGCCTGTTGTTACTTCTGGGCTTCCATACACAACACCAATTTTATCTCTTAATTGATTTATAAATATTACGCAGGTTTTGCTTTTGTTAGTAATTCCTGCTAATTTTCTTAATGCCTGGCTCATAAGCCTTGCTTGCAAACCAACATGGTTTTCGCCCATTTCACCTTCAATTTCAGCTTTTGGAGTTAAAGCAGCAACAGAGTCAACTACTACAATATCCACAGCGCCATTTCTAACAAGCGTATCACAAATATCAAGTGCTTGTTCACCATTATCTGGTTGTGAAACATATAGGTCATCTATTTTAACACCAAGCTTTGCAGCATAAACAGGATCTAAGGCATGTTCTGCATCTATAAATGCAGCCACACCACCTAATTTTTGTGCTTCAGCTATTATGTGTAATGATACAGTTGTTTTACCAGAAGATTCAGGACCATAAATTTCTATAATTCTTCCTCTTGGCACTCCGCCAATTCCAAGAGCAGCATCAAGTGTTAAACAACCTGTAGATATAACATCTATATTTTCCTTGGCAGTATCACCAAGTTTCATAATAGCACCTTTACCAAAGTCTTTTTCAATTTGCAAAATTGCTTGTTCAAGATTTTTTCTTCTATCTTCCATTTTCTTCTCCTTTATCTTCCTTTGAATCTTTTCTTATATCTTCCTTATTCGAAACTTCTTTTACTGCAACATCGTTTTTATCTGTTTTCAAAACTGCCCAATTTTTAACCAAATAATTTATACCTGAAATTATAGTTAAAATAGTAGCAATTAAAATTAACAAGTGGCATATTATTTCATACACATTTACAAAACTTTCACTAAACCACGAATATTGATAAATTAAACTTAAAAAGAATAATGCAGGCAAAGCAATATCTTGAAATATTGTTTTAATTTTTCCCCACTTATCTGCTGCCATAACAAAATTTTTAGTTGCAGCCACTTGCCTGAATGCACTAATAATAAGCTCTCTGCCAAGAATTATAATTGCAATAATCACACCATATGGTGCTGGCAATGTCATATCACATACAACAAGTAGTAGAGCGCTAGCTGTTAATAGCTTATCTGCAATCGGATCTAAAAATTTTCCAAGGTTTGTAACTAAACCATATTTTCTAGCAATCATGCCGTCTATAAAATCTGTACAAGCAGCTAAAATAAATACAGCAAGTGCAATTAATTTTCCGTATGGAATAAATGTAGCTAAATATAAAAACACCATAATAGGAATTAAAATTATTCTTATTAAAGTAATTTTATTTGGCAAATTCATTTTACTTCTCCTCTATATCCAATTTCCGAAAGGTCTGTAAGTTCAACATCATAAAACTTACCAACCTCAACACCACTATCTATTATAACACAAAAGTCTACATTTGGCGAGCAAAATTCAGTTCGTGCAACAAAATATTTATTTTCTTCGTCATAATAGTCAACTATAGCTTTATGTACTTGTCCAACTCTGGAAAGATTATTAAATATAGCTATATCGCCTTGTAAATCTTGAATTTTCTTTAAACGCCTTTTCTTTGTAAATTCAGAAATCTGTTTTTTATAGAAAAAAGCTTTTGTATTTGGTTCTCTAAAATATGGAAAGAAGCCAACATTTTCTAATTTATAAGTTTTCAAAAATTTACAAAGTTTTTTGAACTGAGCCCTAGTTTCACCAGGAAAACCAACAATAAATGTACTTCTTATAGAAATTTCAGGATATTTTGTTTTTAGTTTATCCATAAGCTCTATAATTTGATTTTCCGATGTCCTACGGTTCATATTCTTTAAAACTATATCATCTATATGTTGCAAAGGTATGTCAACATACTTACACATTTTTGGTTGATTTTTAATAAAATCTAATAATTCATCAGTAACTAATTCAGGGTATAAATAATGCAATCTTATCCATTCTATACCTTTTATTTTTACTAATTCCTTTAACAAAGTTATTAAATTTGTACCTATATCTTCGCCGTATCTAGTTACATCTTGTGCAACAATTATAAGTTCTTTAACACCATTCAAGGCAAGCTCTTTTGCTTCTTTTACAAGAGTATCAATTGGAGTAGAACGATATCTTCCCCTTATTCTTGGTATTGCACAATATGCACAAGCATTACTGCAACCTTCTGATATTTTTAAATAAGCATAATGCGGGAAATTTGTAAGCACTCTTTTATATTCTTGAAAATTATATTTTGAAGGCTTTATTTCGTATAATTCTTCTATTACATTTATTATTTTATCATTATTTTTAAAATCTAAAAAATAATCGACCTCTGGCAAAGCGTGTTTTAGTTCTTGCAAATTCCTTTGTGGAAGACAACCCCCTACAATAATTTTTTCCGCTTTGCCAAATTTTTTCTCATGAATAGCTGTTAAAATTGCATCTATTGCTTCTTTTCTTGCGGGAGCAATAAACGCACAAGTATTTACAAAAATAATCTCTGCATCTGCAATATTTTCTGTAATTGTAAAACCATAATCCTTTAAAGCATATAAAATATGCTCTAAATCCACCCTATTTTTATCACAACCTAAATTAAAGGCTGATACTTTCCTCGTTTTTAGTTCTTCTCTATTCATATTTTATCCTACATTAGTTCCAAAAATTTGTTCAAACTGCTCCATTGTTAAATATACACTTCTTGGCTTACTCCCATCTTGTGGAGAAATATAATTTGCTTTTTCCATTTGGTCAACTATTCTTGCCGCTCTTGGATACCCTACTAAGAAGCGTCGTTGTATAACGGAAATTGAAGCTTGGCCATTTTGTATAAACATTTTTAAAGCCTGTGGAAGAAGAGGATCATAACCTGCATCACCGTCTTCATCGCCATCTACGCCCGCACCTGCCTTATGGACTGTTAAAATTTTACTTTCCACTTCTTCATCAAAATCACTAGGATTATTATCTTTTACAAACTCTACTATCTTGTAAACTTCTTCGCCCGAAACATAAGCACCTTGAATTCTAGAAGGCTCTGCAGCATCAACAGGCGCATAAAGCATATCTCCTCTTCCAAGCAAATTTTCTGCTCCACCTTGGTCAAGAATTGTTCTACTATCTTGGAAAGATGTAACAGAAAATGCAATTCTTGATGGGAAATTAGCTTTAATAGTGCCTGTAATAACATCAACAGATGGTCTTTGAGTTGCTAAAATTAAATGAATTCCAGCTGCTCTTGCCTTTTGAGCAAGCCTCATAATCTTTTCTTCGATTTCCTTTTTGTTACACATGATAAGGTCGGCAAGTTCATCTACCATTATTATTATCATAGGAAGCTTTTTGCGTTCTCCTGAAATAACTTCTGGTAAATTATTATATTCTTCCAAGTTTCTTGCACGAGTTTCTTGAAATAGCCCAAATCTTCTTTCCATTTCATTAATTGCCCAATTAAAAGCATTTATTGCTTTATCAGCTTCTGTAATAACATTTGGAAGCATTAAATGTGGAAGCCCATTATACATGGTAAATTCAACGCGTTTTGGGTCTATTAATATAAACCTTAAATCTTCTGGTGATGTTTTATAAATTAAGCTAATTAAAATTCCGTTTAAGCATACACTTTTACCCGAGTTGGTAGCACCTGCAACTAATAAGTGAGGCATTTTTGCAAGATTACAAAGTCTGATATTCCCAGATATATCTTTACCAAGTGCAAAAGCAAGCGGGTTTTTATTGCTGTAAAATTCCTTAGAATTAATAATTTCCTTTAATCCAACAGTAGCTATCTTTTCATTTGGCACTTCTATGCCCACTGCACTTCTTCCCGGAATAGGTGCTTCAATTCTTATTCCGCCCTTAGAAGCAAGAGCTAAGGCAATATCATCAGCATGAGCAGTAACTTTTTTTACAGTTATGCCTGGTGGCATTTCAAGTTCATATCTAGTAACGGCAGGGCCAACTACTACGCCTATTACTTTGGCTGGAATATTAAAAGTAGCTAAAACATTTTCAAGTTTTTCTCTCTTTCCTACAACATCTTCATTTAAAGTTGATAAGTCTACACTAACTGTATCTAATAAGTCTAATGGTGGTCGAATATAAGATGGCGGTTTTCTATATACATTTCTAGGAAGGTCTTGTTGTTTTTTCTTTTCAGTTCCATCAATTTGAAATTGAACAAAATTTCTTTCGTGTTTAGGTTTTTTAACTTCTTGAATTGGCTCTGGCTGTTCTATATTATTTTCCTCTTGTTCTACTTTTGGCGTTTCTTCACTTATAGATGATTTTAAAATGTTTTCTGCATGTGCAACATTTTCTTCTATAATTGGCTTAATTTCCTGCTCTTTATTATAGGAATTATTAAAGTTAGGTGTTGTAAAAATATCATTCTTTTTAAGCTCCTGAACATTTTCTGCTATTTCAGATCTTGGAGCTATGTTATAATCTTCCGCATGATGATATTTACTCATATCAATTTTTGGTGGTGTTAAAAGATGTTCACGAATAGACTTTTCCTTAACCACTTCACCTTTTTTCTCATCTTCCAAAGCGTCATAGCCTTCTACAAGTCCAAGTTTTTGTTTAGCTAATAATTCTGCTTTGTTTTCTTCAACTTGTGCATTTAAAAAAACATTAAAATCTTCCTTTTCTTTTGCTTCAACTTCATCTTGTGGCACAATTTTTACCTCCTCTAAAATAGGTTGAAGCTTTAAAGGTTTTTCTTTTTCTGAAAATTCTTCACGCCTTCTAGCAGTTTCTACAAGTACAGTTTTTGCATTAGTTTTTACATAATGTAAGTAATCTATAATTAAGGCAACAAAAACAATTAAACTTATAGAGAATACAACTAGTGCCCCAGCTAGACCAATTGTGTATAAAAATGGTGATACAAGTATTCCTATAATTATTCCACCAGCAGTGAGTTGAAAGCTATATGAAAGCCCTAAATATTCAAAAAAACCAACATTTGGCTTGCCTAAAATTGCAAGGTTAATTATTGCAAGCAAACTTACTATTGATAAGCAAATATATAATATATACTTTTTGCTTAAAACATATTTTTTATTGTTAATTAAAGCAAGAGCAATTACAAAAAGCGTTAAAAAAAACGGATAAGCAAACAGCCCCATTACCCCTAGTAAAAAGAACCTTAAAAAAGGAATTAAATTTGTAAATAGTGTTACAAAAGCTATAGAACAAATCACTAAAAGGATAATCCCTACTGTTTTAGAGGTTATCCTTTTTTTAGGCTTTTCTATTTTTTTGTTTAAATCAAAAGATGCCATTGTAACTCCTTAAAATTTCATACTTAATATATTACCATAAGGAGCAAAAAAATACAACTTTTTTATTAAGAAAATGTTGTCAAAAAAATTGCTACTACTCTGCTTCTATTACAACAGCATGAGCAATGCCTGGAATACTATCACCTTGCTGAGTTGATGTTGTGCTAAGTAGTGCTCCTGTAGCCATGAATAAAATTTTTTTGTAAGTGCCATCTTTAAGTTTTTTTATAAAATAAGAATTTAAAATTGAAGCGGAACACCCACAACCACTAGCCCCCATTAATGTTTCTTGCTTTCTTCTATACATCATTTGACCACAATCACAATAGTTTACACCCAATTTATAACCCTTATCTTCCATTAAATCTATTAAAATTTCACTACCTAATTTTCCTAAATCGCCTGTTATGATTAAATCATAATCGTCTGGTTTTGTAGCAGTATCTTCAAAATGTCTAACAAGTGTTCCCATTGCCGCAGGTGCCATTGCCGCACCCATATTATTCACATCTTTTATGCCAAAATCTGTAACTTTTCCAAAAGTTGCTTTTGTAATACAAGGTCCATTACCTTGTAAAGATAAAATACTACACCCAGCTGCTGTTGCAGTCCATTGAGATGTTGGTGGGCGTTGATTGCCAAGTTCTAATGGAAATCTAAATTGTCTTTCCGCCGTAGAAAAATGACTTACAGTTGAACACGCTACATTCTTAAAATATCCGCCGTCAACTAAGCTTGCCCCTATTGTTAAACTCTCTGCCATTGTGGAACATGCACCAAATAAGCCAAGATAAGGCATATCAAATGCACGCGCCGCATAACTTGAACTTATTATTTGATTTAATAAATCCCCCGCTAGTAACAAAGATATTTCTCTTGGGGTAAGCATAGCACTATCTATTGCTCCAACAAGTGCATGTTCAACCATTTTTCGTTCTGCTTTTTCATAGGTCTTTTCACCAAAAAGGTCACTTTTCATAACATAGTCAAAATAGTCACCAAAGTTGCCATCACCTTCCTTAGGTCCAACTATTGCGTAGTTACCTATAATTTTAGGTCTATTTTTAAATTCCACCGTTTGCGGACTTTTTAAATTTTTTGTCATGTAATCTCCTAACTATTAATAAAATTTTTATTAATAATTATTATTGCCCTATTTTTTACTTATAAACTTACAATAGCATAAATCTGCAAGCAAAAATTTTTAATAAAAAAATCCTTTTTTTAAAAGGATTTATGTTTTAAATGTTTATTTTTATAATTTATATATTTTTTTATTGCTTCAATTTGATATGGCAATAATAAAGTTTTTGTACAATCTTCTATTGAAATCCAAAGCGGAACATGACCTTTTTCTGTTGGTTCTATATTGTTTTTTAAAACTTCAACTATAAATATATTTGCCAATGATTCCATTGGCCATTTGCCGTCTGCTAACCAAAAACAATCTATTGTGCAAAGATTTTTTATGTCTTTAACAATATAACCGCTTTCTTCCAAAAACTCTCGTTTTAAACATTCTTCCTTAGATTCGTTGTCTTCAATTCCCCCACCAATCAAAGATATTTCATTATTCTTCAACTTTTTAGTAAGTAAAATTTTTCCATCTTGTTCGCATATTCCAAAACAAGTTTCTCTAAAATCAAATTTTTTATCTTTAAATTTTTCACCTATTATATATTTTTTCATTATATATTAAGATACAATAAATTTCTATTTTTTGCAAATGAAACAAATTTAATATTTTTAAAAAATTAAATAAATTAACCCAACAATAATACTTGATAAAACTCCTATAACTATAACAGGCCCTGCAATAGAAAACATTTTAACGCAAATTCCGTAAATAATACCCTCACTTTTAAAATCTACCGCAGGGCTTGTAATAGAATTTGAAAAGCCTGTAATTGGCACAATACTTCCTCCTCCTGCAAATCTGCCAATCCTATCATATACTCCAAGTCCTGTTAAAAAAGATGCTAAAAAAATAAGCACTATTAAGGTATACCCCCAAGCAGTTTGCTCTGCCATGTTAGGAAATATAGCTAACAATCCATCATTAATACCTTGACCCATCATGCATATAACTCCTCCCACCCAAAAAGAATTAAATAGCGATGGAAATGCTTTTGTTTTTGGAATTTTTGCCTGTACATAGGCATTGTATTTTTTATTTTTCTCTATATCATTCATAAAAACCTCTAATTAATTATTGCAATATTTTTATTGGTTAAACTTTACATAATTAAAAAATTTTTACACAAACTATAAAAAACAGGAGGTTTAACATGAAAAGATTTTTAATTTTAACCCTGGCTATAATGCTTACACTTACGCTTGTAGGCTGTGGCAATACAAATGCCAGTCTAGCATCTAATATGAATAACAGCTTAAATAAATTAAACAATTATATAAAAAATATTGATACCATTGCAGACAATGAGATAGTTGTTTCAGATTTAATATCTGATACCGCTATAACAACAATGCGTACAACTAAACCAAACGACAAAATATCAAATGCCGAAGAATTAGATATTAAAAATGTCGGTGGAAATGCGTTTATTGTGCCAAACTATAATAGAAACACAGATACCTACGGAAATTATTACAATGTGAATAATAGATTTGGATATGGTTATAATGGCTACGGATATAATGGTTATAATGGTGGAATAGGATATGGTCTTCCTAATGGATACGGCTATGGATATGGTAACCCTTATGGATATGGCTATGGTTACAACAATTTTTATAATGGATATGGTTATAATGGAAATGGAATTGTAGGAACAAATATTGATACTTATAGAGATAATATAAACTATAATAATTTATATAATAGGTTTTATAGAAACAACAATCAAATTGGAAATAACTTAGCAAATCAAACTTCAACAAGAAGACTTGGAAAAAACATTAATACTTATAGAAACATTGCTTCAAACATAAACACTTACAAAAAAGCTAATTATGAAAGCCGATATGATATTTCAGAAGTTGGCTATGAAACAGACTTAAATGCACACTATCAAAAATTAAACAATCTTTGTGCTATACAAATAGACACATTAAATTGCAATGACCAAACAAATAGTTTAAAAACAAGAATACTTGCAAATATAAGTTATTTAAATTCACTTGCAGAACAAATTAAGTCTGGTAATATATCAGTTAGCGACACACAAGCAAAAGCAGTAAAAGACCTTTTAAATAACGCAAATTCTTTTGCAAATAAAATAAACACTTCTAAAAATGAAGTAAATACAGAATTAAAAAGTGTTAGCAACATGAAAGTTAATTATTCGGCTAATGTAGATGAACTTTCTTCAAAATATATTAGACTTTTAAATAGTTTGGATACAAGAAACTCATATTTGCAAAACATTTTAAGTTCTCTATTACAAGTTGAAAATACAATCCTATCTAATGGATATTATGAGAATATTACTGAAAGTGAAAATGATACTATTACTTGTCCTAATTGTGAAAATGCACAAGAAAGCACAATGCCACCACCTAGAAGAAATTTAGAGCAGGCTGAAGTAGATGGTGTTATAGATATATCTGGTTCTCGCACAGAAATTACCACTGATGAAAATGGCGAAGAGGTAAAAAATACAGATAGTTTTCAAGATAGATATATAATAGAAAATGGTAAAATATCTAAATATCCAAAAATAAAAACTAGTGATGAAGAAACAGAAAATGTAAATAGTCACATAGTAAAAGATAAGCCTAATAGACTTGAAGACAAGGATATAGACAAATTAAGGATAGCTGGTGAAAAAATTGCAAGTTTTATTAAAAGCTTAAATTAAATTATAAATTATTCATAAAAAGCTGAGATAACATCTCAGCTTATATATTTTCTTTTAACTTTTCTCTCATCTTTTCTATTATCTTGCATTCAAGCCTTGATACTTGAACTTGTGAAATATTTAATACACTTGCTATTTCACTTTGTGTTTTATCTCTAAAAAATCTAAGAAGCACTATCTTTTTATCTCTTTCATCAAGGCTAGATAACGCTTCTTTTAAAGATATATTATCTAATATTGCCTCATTGTCGCCTATCTGTACAAATCTATCTATTAAATACTGCCCTTTATTACTATCATCTTCATAAGTTGCAAACATAGAAATAGGCATTTTCGCAGAATCCATTGTAAAAATAACTTCACTTTCATCAATTCCAAATTCTTTTGCAATTTCTTTTGTTGTAGGTTTGCGCATATGTTCTTTCATAAAATTTTCTATAAACTTTGAAATTTTTAAATTTAAAGATTTTACAGCACGCGATACCTTTATTTCTCCGTCGTCACGCATAAATCGTTTTATCTCTCCTATTACCATAGGAACAACATAAGTTGAAAACTTAACATTGTAATCTGTGTTAAAATTTTTAATGGCTTTTAAAAAACCCACACAGCCAAGTTGATAGAGGTCATCATATTCTATGCCCTTACCTATAAATCTTTTTATTACACTTTTTACTAGGGGCGAATTTTCTTCTATTAACTTTTGTTTTGCATCTTCATTGCCTTGCTGGGCAAGTTTTATAAGTGCCAAGGTGTCTGTTGAAGAGAGCATTTATTCCCCCACTGCAATATTTTTCTTTATGGAAAAAAACTTTTCCATTTTAACCGTAACACCTTTTCCTTCGTTTTTTAATAAATCTAACTTGTCCATAAAACTTTCCATAACTGTAAAACCCATTCCGCTACGCTCTTCATTTGGTTTTGTGGTAAAGAAAGGCTCACGAGCCTTATCAAAATCCTCAATTCCTACCCCGTTATCTGAAATGTAAATAGTTACAGAATTTTCATAAAGCTCAACTTTAATATTGACATCACCAGTTTTTTTAGGATATGCATGCACAACACAATTTGTCACCGCCTCACTAACTGCTGTTTTTATGTCTGTAATTTCGTCTAAACTAGGGTTCATTTGTGCACAAAAAGCTGCAACACACGCTCTAGCAAATCCCTCATTTACGGAAAGAGCTTTAAAAGAAATATTCATTTCATTAATTGGTTTCAACATAATTTTCTCCTTAAATTATTTTAGGCATAATTTCATATAGCCCTGTCATTTTAAAAATTTTCTCTGCATGAGCGGAAGGATTACAAATAAAAATTGGAATTTTTCTATCTTTCATCTTTTTATATCTTCCTATTAAAACGCCAATGCCTGTGCTATCCATAAAATCTAGTTCAGATAGGTCAATAATAATCTGCTTAAAGTTATCATTTTCAAAAAGTTCATCAAGAGTAAGCCTTGTATTATAAGCAGAATGTTCATCTAATTCCCCGCTTAAAAGCACATATAGCGTATTATTGTAAATTCTATTTTTAACTAACATATTTCCTCCTTTGATAAAAAAATGATAGCATAGAATCTTTTGCAAAAAATTGGACAATAGGTCGAAAAATAACTATATTTAGCAAATTAAAATTTTGAAAAGTCAAGTAAATGTGTCAACTTTTTTAAAAAAAATTAAAATATTTTAGAAAAGTAGTAAAATTAAGTATGAAAAGATAAAACTACCCTTTGCAAAGGGTAGTTTTTGCGTGTTCGGGCTTGTAGGCAATATTT
>CALVOB010000034.1 GCA_944350095.1 uncultured Clostridia bacterium | reverse complement strand
TCTCGTGTAAAGCTACACAACGCAAGTATAGATATATCAAAATACATGGTAACTCGCAATGGCACGCCAGGCGCTGGCAAAACAAGCTCACTTGTTTATGACGGCGTAATTCTAGCTCGTAAAATGTGGCTAGAACTTAGATATCAATATGCAAAGGATCTAGCTAAAGAAGCTAAGCTATATGCTTCAGGTGACAAGGAAAAAATACAACGCTGGGAACGAATAAAAGAAGCTTACCTATTCTATTCAGTTGGTGATTGTGTCCCTTGCCTTTGGTCAAACATTCCTATGAAAGTTGGAAAACTTTTTACAAACATTTGTACTCGCAGACATTTAGAACAGGTCGACCGTATAGCTGAATATACAGTTTTAATAGTAGACGAAGTCGGTTCTGTGGTATCCATAGACGAAACAGGAAGAAAGGAACGCCCAATAGAGATTGGCGAGTTAGCTCGTTGGTGCCGTCACTTTGGCGAATTCCACATTTACTGTACAGAACAGGATAAGAATAATGTTAATAAAGACATTCGACGCTGTGTCTGTGAAAATAAATATATGTTTTTGCAAAAACCAGTATTAAAGCCTCTAATACTTTCTTGGCTCTTTAACTTTTTTAAAGATAAGTTTTCTAAAAAGCCCACAAAAAGAAAATCTCAACTTTTTTCAGGTTTTATGGAGAACTTTGAGAAGTTTATAAAATTTTCTGGATATCGAAAGTATTATTACAAAGACTTTGCAGGAACGGAGTCTGGCTTTAGTTCTATGGTGGCCTACGGTGAAGACAAAGTTCCAGATTTGAAACAGTTAAAGCGTGGCGTAAGTACCTTTATTTTACCAGCTATATTAAATGCCGTTTATGACGATAGATGTTATAGGAATTTTTATAAGGCAAAAGATAAGCCTTTGCAAAAGAATGTATGGAAAAGTTTAGTTATTTCTAGTAATCAAGAAGAATTTTTTAGAAAGCAAGCGTAAAGAAATTTTTTTAGTAAAATTTTGACTGTGTGCATTTGCAAATTGCAAATGCCCAGCAAAATTTCTAAAAAAATTTTAGCTTGATTTATAAAAAATCTTCAAAACAGAAAAACCAAACAAAACAGTAAGCAGGCAAAGGCGTAAGCCTATTCAAAAAACAGCATATTGAAAAAATGGCATTAAGAAACTTATGTAGAAAGGCAAAATTAATATTTGGTCGATAAAGTATTCAAATAAATATATGAATCTTATTAAAACCCGCGTAGCGGGTTAAAAAAGAATAAAAGGAATAAAAAGAAATAAAAGGGGGTGAAAAAAACATTGAAAAACCCAATAAAAGAATGGCGTAAGCGTAATTACTGGACTCAGCCCATGCTGGCAGAAGACTTAAACGAACTTGGTGCTAGCAGAGGAAAAATCTCAAGGCAACAAATTAGGACATGGGAAAAGGGTATACATATACCTACAGATGATATATTAGAAGCACTGGCGGAAGTAATGCAAGTTAAACCAGACAAGCTTCGTGAAGAGTTGATAAGCTATAAAAAGCAAAAGGAGAAAAAATGAACATATATCCAAAAGATTGCTTTAATTGTCCTTGCTTTAATTGTCAAATGGAATGTAATTTTGGCGAGGAATATTTTAAAGATGAAACAACAGGAGATGAAAACTGCCCTGTAAAATTTATTCAATTAAAAGAAGGTGTAAGATGAAAGATATTAATCAAATGGAAGTAGAAGAACTTAGAGAAGAAGTTCAAGAATATAGAGAAGAAAAAGCCAAAAGAGAAGAAGAAATAAAAAAATTTAATAATATAATTAAATATGTTTTAATAGGGTTAAGTGGATTCATTTTAGGTTTCGTAATGGGTGCTCTTTCAGCTTTTGCTTCAAATGTAATACCAGCAGTATAAAGCTACACAAAATAAGGTGGAAATATGGGATATCAAGAAATTTTTATTGAAGTAAAAAATTTAAGTCAGGTATCAGAAGTTGTTAATATTGTAGAGCAAAGTCAAGATAATGCTTCAATTATTGAAGTAATAAAAGATAAAAATGAGTTTAAAAAGGGTGATAAATTTATTTGGGTTTACGGCGAGCGTCACCCGCTTTGCGATAATCTATATAATTATGCTAAATTCAATAATTTAAAATTTATTAATTTAGATGAATTAATGATAAAAGAATGTATGAATTTACGAAAAGATATAAGATATATAGATTTACCAAATTTTTCTTAAAAATAAATCTCATCGCAATAAGCGGTGTGCGGAGGTGCTAAAATGGCTTCATATTCAAAGCCGTTGTATCTTCGTAGAAATAGACTTTCAGAAATCGAGGGTACTCTGTATGGTAGAGTGGGAGCAAAAGGAATGTTTTCATACTTTCTTTTGCTAGGGCTTGTAAATGAGGGGTACTATCTCGAAATAAAGAAAGAGGGTTTTGAGGGGTTAGCATTTATGTGCCATACTAGTGCTTCAAAACTTTCTGAAATTATTAATCAGACTGTATATCTTGGAATATTTGATAAAACTAAATATGAAAAGTTTTCAATATTGACCAATGAAGAAATTCAACTAAACCATTTTAAAACAGTAGTTGGAAGAAAGTCTGAAAATATAGATGTTAGAATTCCCTTTCTAATATCCTCTATCATACCTAAAATTATGAAATTTACTAAATATCAGTCTATTTTTACGGAGATTTTAAAAAATATTAAGGCAAATTTTGAACAAGAAAAGCGAGAGTTAAAAGTTCAAAATAAAGACTTAGAGAGAGAATATATACTATTCGTTAAGGAAGTTCGCTCTCTTCTTCAAAAACAACAAACTATTGTTAAAAAGAGAGAAGACAATGACCAACTTAAAGCTAAGTTTAAACAAGCTTTTCCAAACAAGATAGTTGAAGAAGATTTTGTAATACCAGACTATGTAGATATGGAGAAGCTTATTCAAGGAATAAACAACAGTCCAGAATTCCTACTAGGTGCAAAAAACTTTGGGTTAAAGCTTTGCTGTAGAAAAGATATTTACGAAAAGATAATAGCTGGCTATTATGATAAAATCGACCACTCCAGCACAAAAGCAAAATCAGCTGAGCATGTTTCTGAAAATAAAGGCAGAAACTACACAAAAGAAGAATTGGACGGCTTAGTTGATAGTTTGGAAGATATAGAATTATAAAGGAGTAAAATGAAATCAAACAACATAAGCAAAACTAGAAACAATTTAAGGCTTAATCTTGTTAAAGGTGCAGAGCTCGAGGGCGAATTTGAATTTCCTAAAATCAAGGCTACACAAACGACTTTTAGTAAATATGAACTTGTACCGTTTAATATAGCTGTAAGTTTATTAGAGCGAAAGAAAAATTATTATGTACATTTTTACATAGATGACTATCAGTTCGATAGAGTTTGGAACTTTCCAGAAAAGTATTTGAATTTATTAAAAGAATTCAAGGGAATAATAATGCCAGATTTTAGTTTGTATATAGATATGCCAAAAGCTCAACAAATCTGGAATAGTTACCGTTCCAAAGTTCTTGGCTATTATTTTCAAAGTCAAGGCATAGAAGTAATACCAAACGCTAGTTGGTCAGATGAAAGTAGCTTTGAATGGTGTTTTGATGGACTGCCTAAAAATTCTGTAATAGCTGTAAGTTCTCTAGGTTGTATGAAAAATCCAAGAGCTACACTAGGCTTCTGTAAGGGTTTCAATGAAATGCTTAAACACTTAGAGCCAATAGAAATACTATTTTATGGTGAAGTTCCCAAAAGTTTAAAAGGTAACTCAAAGATTAAACAAATAGCTACACATTTACAAATTAGTTTAGAAAAATACACAAAAGGAGAAAAATAAATGGGCGGAAGAGGAAGTTGTTATTTAAATTTTTATGATATTTCAAAATCTACTTCTGGAGATATTGATTTATTTGATATTTTAGAAAGTGCAGAAGAGGATAAAGACACAGAGAAAGAATATAACGGCAAAACTGAAAAGCTAAAGCAAAAAAATATACATATAAAGGAATCTACAGACAAAATTCCAGAAGAAATTTTTCTGCCAAATGTATATAAAATAGATTCACTTACAAGAAAGTATACAGATACAACAAAAATTTTAGGAAAAAATGAAAAAGAACTTGCTATACGGTCAGGGAAAATGCCTTCAAATTATGCAGCTGCTTTTTTCCATGATGGAACTAAATTTGATAATCTTCAAATTGTATTTAACAAAGATTTGACATTTTCGAATAAAGATATTATCGAGAAGAGAAGTGAGATTTTAATAAATAAAGGCGAGTGGATAAAATGCGATAAGGAGGAGTATGTTAATCAAACAGTTACTCATGAGTTTGGACACTATGTACAAAAAGTACTTATGCAGAAAGATTTAAATACAAAACAGGGCAGAATAAGATATGATAAATACATAGATGAGTTATCAAAGGCTACAAACATTAAAGAAAGACAATTAATTGTTAAAAAATATTCAGAAGAATATGCTACAAAATTTTTTAAGTCAATTCAAAGGATACATAGAAAACATTTTGGCAAAGAAAATATTAATAATTTAAGTGAATATGGAAAAACCAACAACAGGGAAGCGTTTGCAGAACTTTTTACTAACTTAAATTGTTCAAAAGAACCAAGCACATTAGGAAAAGCAACAGAAATATTTTTAGCTAAAAAGATGTCGGTTAAAAATCCAAGAATAAAAAAAGAATTTGACAAAAACAAAAAATAATAATAAACTTAAAAAGGAGATAGATTTATGTTATTAGGTAGACCATACTTTAAAGAAAAAAAAGAGTGGTATTATTTTGTACCACAAAAAGGGAACGAGCTTATAGGAAGATATGAGTTAACAGAAGAAGGAAAGAAAATACCAGAAGTGGTACAAAGTCATAAGGAATATTATGAAGCTATAGATAATTATGTAGATCCAGGCTTTTATTATGAATCTATAAAAGCAGCTGAAGAATATAAAAGAAAACAGCTAGCAAAGGAAGGCAAAACAAAAGAAGAGATAGAAGAAATAATAAAGGTATGGAAAGAAAACTAAGTTGTATTAATAGCAATAAGTAAAAATATAAAAAGCTATACAAAAGAACTAGCGTTTGCTAGTTCTTTTTTAATAATTTTTTGTAATATTTTTGTGGTCAAGATTGTGGTCAAATTTCATGAAAGCCTTTATTTATGCGGCTTGTAGCCGTTTTAAGTTTTCCTTACAAGCAGAGGGTCATAGGTTCGAGTCCTATAACTCCCACCATAAATTAACTTATTATAATATTAGCTTGATATAGCATACTAAATAGTATGCTTTTTTTATTCATTTTTTCATTTGTTATGTTAACATAATGTTTAATATATAGTGTTTATTTACATATAGTTTAATCAACATATTAAATTTCAAAAATTAAATTATTATAATTAATTATTAAATAAAAAAGACCTATTTATAGGTCCTTTATTTTCTTAAATATTTTCTTCAATGTCTTCTTCAGGTTGTTCAAAACTTAAACTTGAAAAGGTGAGTACAAATGTCGGACTGGCTTCTTCTGTTACAGTCCAAGATGAGTCAGCTGTTAAATTCTTTCTTGTTATTGTATAATTTCCTGTTGTTTCATCTTGTGCAATTATCAGATTTCCATTTTGGCTTGTTCCAAGACTTGAAAAATTAATTTTAATTTGGGTTGGATACTTTTTAGTTGTTATTTCACCACTTAAATTATCTTTATATTGTACTGTCATTGAAAAAGTTATATAATATTCCAAATCTTTATCAAGAACATAAGGGAGTATTGTAAAATCATCTGTAAAAACTAATGGTGGTGTAGGTGTTACATTCTCTTGTGTTGCTATATTTAATAGAACATCTGAACTTGTTCCTATTTGAAAAGATATATTAGTAAAACTTGTAATTGTTGTTTCTTGTGTGCCATCTTCTATTGGAAGACCTGGAAGTGTTACACTAGCGGAAGATAATTGTAGTAAATCTAAATACTCTGAATTAAATATAGCTATATATTTTCCTTGTGTATCATCGTTAGCTGTAAAAGTGTATGGATTTTCTTGAGAGACCACATAGCCATCTTTTAACCAAGCTAAAAACCTGTTTTGTTCTGATTTTGGGGTGGCTGTAAGTGTAACTTCATAACCTGTTTTATATGTGCCATAACCAGAAACGCTACCTGTTGTAATATCCCACGATGTTACCGTTATTTTATGATTTTTTATTTCTTCACAACCTGTTAAAATAAATGCAAGGCAAAACAATGCCAAAACCATACTTAAACATTTTTTTACTATACTTTTCATAATTTCCCTCGTAATTTTTTACCATTATATTATTAGTTTTGTCAAATAAACTTATGTAAATTTTATAAATTAAAGAGTATTTTTTTATTCCTTGCATAAAATACCACAGGAGCTATTTATGTGGGAGTTTTCTATTATGCTTCAAGCTGAGCATAGCAACGTTGCAAAATTTTTATATAACAATTTAAAAAAATATGTAGAAGAAGTAGGTGGGGTAATAACCTCTTTTGACCAAGCTGAACTTATACATATAGTTATTGCTTGCGGTGAAGAAGAAAAAACAAGGCTTTACTATTATGTGAAAAGTTTTATCACGGAAGCAATTTGTTCATATTTTAAAAATGAATTTTTAAGAAAAAATTTAAAAGTACAATTAAAAAATAGGATTAGTATATCTGCATTTGAAAAGGCGCTTCAATATTTTGATAAGGAAACTGATAGGTATTTAGTTGAAAAGTATTTATCCCTTGATAAAAATCTTTATCTTGAATCTTTTTTTGAATTTAAATTAAAAATATTAAAAAATAAATGGCTTGAATTAACAAAAATTGCCAATGAAAATTCATCATATCTTTTAACAGAGGATACTTTTATAGAACTACTTAAATTTTTAGTAGATAATCTTGAAATTAGTTTTGATACAGTAAATATAATTTCAGATGCCGATGGTTATCAAGTTCTTGATGAAAACTTTAAAGACATAGATGTTTTAAAAGAAAAAGGTGATGGAATTTGGCTTGTAGAAAACATTATTGCACTTTCACCAAGAAAAATTAATATATATACAGACTCTTCAAGTGATGAACTAAATTTAATAAATTGCATATATTCCAACAGAACAAATATTTTACCAAAACAAAGTGCAAAAATTGTTGACAAAAGATTTTTATAATGCTAAAATGCCATCAAGCAGATAAAAAAGCGAAAGACAAGTAGAATTTTCAAGCTAGGGTTAAAGAGAATCACGGTCGTGGCTGGAAGCCGTGTAACTTCTAGGAAAATCCGAAACCACTTTTGCTTCTGTGAGAATACTTTAAAGTGGCAAGAAATTGCAATTAAGGTGGAACCGCGGAAAGAAATTTTCGTCCTTAAAACTAAAATAGTTTTAGGGGCTTTTTTATTTTAAAAAGCCCAAAAAGGAGATAAAAAATGGAAAAAATTAGAGATGAAAAACAAGAATTAGAATTAAAAATGCGTCATACAATGGCACATGTGCTTGCTGGTGCAATTAAGCAAATTTACGGCGATAAAGTTAAATTTGGTATTGGTCCTGCTATTGAAAATGGCTTTTATTATGACTTTGATTTAGATAAAAGTATTTTGCCAGACGACTTTACTAAAATTGAAGAAAAAATGAAAGAAATTATTTCTCAAAATCTTGATATGACAAAAAAAGTTATATCAAAGAAAGAAGCATTAGATATGTTTAAAAATCAACCATACAAAGTTGAACTTATAAATGATTTACCAGAAAATGAAGAAATTTCAATCTATGAACTTGGAGATAAATTTACAGACCTATGTAAAGGACCTCATGTAGAGAACACAAAATTTTTAAGAAATTTTGCTTTTAAAATAAATAGAGTATCTGGGGCTTATTGGAGAGGAAATGAAAAAAATAAGATGATGCAAAGAGTTTATGTTTTAGGCTTTGCTGATAAACAAAATTTAAAAGATCATTTGCACATGCTTGAAGAGGCAGCTAAAAGAGATCATAGAAAGCTAGGAAAAGAATTAGGTTTATATTTTATATCAGATTATGCAAAAGGTATGCCTTTCTATGAACCAAATGGTATGATAATAAAAAATGAATTGATATCTTTTTGGAGAGAAAAGCATCAAAAAGCAGGATATGTTGAAATAGAAACTCCTATTGCCATGAATAGAAAACTTTGGGAAATTTCTGGACATTGGGACCATTACAAACAAAATATGTACACATTTAAAGTTGATGAAGAAGAATTTGCTATAAAGCCAATGAATTGTCCTGGTGGAATGCTTTATTATAAAGAAAATGTTCATTCGTATAAAGACTTACCTTTAAGAGTGGGTGAGTTAGGAAAAGTACATCGCCATGAAGCAAGTGGAACTTTACATGGTTTATTCAGAGTTAGATGTTTCACACAAGATGATGCACATATATTTATGTTACCATCTCAAATTGAAAATGAAATTAAAAATGTTTTAAGTCTTGTCGATGATATATATAGCGTGTTTGGTTTAACGTATCATCTTGAACTTTCTACAATGCCAGAAAATCATATAGGCGATGTAAAAGATTGGGAAATCGCTGAAACAGGTTTAAAAAATGCTCTTGACCACATAGGAAGAGAATATTATATAAATGAGGGTGATGGAGCATTCTATGGTCCAAAAATTGACATTCATATTAAAGACGCAATAGGAAGAACATGGCAATGTGGAACTATACAACTAGATATGCAACTTCCAAAGAGATTTAATCTTGAATATATAGATGAAAATGGGGAAAAGAAAGAACCTGTAATGATTCATAGGGTTATTTATGGTTCAATTGATAGATTTTTTGGTATTATTACAGAAAATTTTGCAGGTGCTTTTCCTGTTTGGCTTTCTCCTGTTCAAGTTAAAATACTTCCAATTAGCGAAAAATTTATAGATAAATGTAAAGAGATTAAAGCTGAACTTGAAAAGAATAAAATTAGAGTTGAAATTGATGACAGAGATGAAAAGATAGGCTATAAAATTAGAAGTGCATCTTCTATGAAAATTCCTTATATGATAATAATTGGTGAAGAGGAAATTAAGTCTAATACAATTTCATTAAGAGGCAGAAGAAATGAAAATGTAAGCGGGCTTAAACTTGAAGATTTTATTGCTAGAATTAAAAAAGAAATTGATAATAAAGTTTTAAATTAATGTTGAAAACTTTTTAAAAGTATGTTAAAATAATTCTGTTTAAAGGAGAAATTTATGTGTTTTTTCAAGCGTAAGAAAAAAGAAGATAAAAAAGTAGAAACAAAGGAAGAAGGTAGCTTAGTTACAGTAGAAAGTACTACTGAAACTAAAAAAGAGCTTAAAAAGTCAGAAAAGAAAGAAACAAAAATAGATAACGAAGAGAAAACAAAGGAAGCGGAAAAAGTGGAAAAGGAAGAAAAAAACAGAAAATCTGTTTACAGAGTTATTTATAATAAGGAAACTAAGGTTTGGAACATAAAAAAAGACGGTGCTAAAAGAATTATAGATAGTCGTGAAACAAAAGAAGAAGCTTTAAAGCGTGTTAAAGAACTTAGCGAAAATTCAGATTCTAATTTTGTTGTATACAAAAAAGATGGAAAGTTTCAAAAGAAATAAATAATTTTTTAAATATTTTTTTAAAATGCTTGACAGCGTGAAATGTTTATGCTATTATTTTGCTCGTAAAAGCAGAAGACCACTTCTCACCAGTCAAGCAGAGCTTAGATTAGGTTTTAAAAATTTTGTTATCAAAATTTGGTGGGGCTTTATGCTTTCACCAATTTTTTATGTAAGGGGGATAAAAACATTTTTAAGGAACTACTTATAAACGAACAAATTCGTGCTGACAGCGTAAGGCTTGTTGCTGAAACAGGGGAGCAACTTGGAATTATGAGTTTAGAAGAAGCTTTAAATGAAGCAGACAAACGAGGTCTTGATTTAGCCTTGTTAAATTCTGGAAATCCTGCAGTTTGTAAACTAATGGATTATGGAAAATATAAATTCGATTCCATCAAAAAAGAAAAGGAACTTAGAAAAAATCAAAAAGTTTCTGAGTTAAAAGAAATTCAGCTTTCAATGACCATAGACACTCACGATATGGAAGTAAAAGCAAAACACGGAAATCGTTTTCTTCAAGAGGGCAACAAAGTTAAAGTTGTGCTTAGAATGAAAGGAAGACAACAAGCGTATAAACAAAATGCAGTTGAAGTTGTTAAAAAGTTTTATTCAATGCTTGAAGCAAATGGAACTTACGATAAAGAACCCGAAGTTGTTGGAAGAAATGTTATCTTAATTGTAAACCCTAAAAAGAATTAAAGGAGAAAGAATATGCCAAAACTAAAATCACATAGCGGAGCAAAAAAGCGTTTTAAAATAAACTCTAATGGCAAAGTTAAAATAGCTAAAACAGACCGCGGACACTTTTTAACAGAAAAAAGTCCATCAAGAAAAAGAAAATTAAGAAAAGGTGCTTACCTTACAGGAAAGCAAGCTAAGAACATCAAAAAGATGGTTCAAGGTTAATAAGGAGAGAGAATATGAGAATTAAAAGATCAGTTACAGCACTTAAAAAACGCAGAGCCATTTTAAAACAAGCAAAAGGCTATCGCGGATCTAAAAGTAAGCTATACAGAGTAGCTCGTCAACAAGTTATGAAGAGCGGACAATATGCTTATATTGGAAGAAAACAAAGAAAGAGAAATTTTAGAAGTCTTTGGATTACAAGAATTTCAGCTGCTTGCAAATTAAACGGAATTTCTTATAGTAAATTTATGTTTGGTTTAAAAAAGTCTAATATAAATTTAAATAGAAAAGTTTTAGCAGACCTTGCTGCTCGTGATGAAAAAGCTTTTAGTGAACTTGTAGAAACAGCAAAAAAAGCTATTGCTTAGTCTATATAATATAATATTAATTAGTTAATATTTTTCAATTTAAAGTTTTTAAAACTTATCTTCGGATAAGTTTTTTTAAAGCCTAGCTTAAAAGGTTGCAAAAATTTTTAAATATATTTATAATAATGCTATGATTACCTCTGTACAAAATGAAAAGATAAAACTATTAAAAAGGCTTTTAAAGGATAAAAGCTTTATGTTTTTAGATAATCCAAAACTAATATCAGAGGCAGTTAAAGCTGGTTATAAAATTGAATACTTAATTATTAAAGAAAATTATGCTGGTAAAACGGACTATGGGGGAGAAAATGTTTTAGTTTCTGAGGAAATTTTTAAAACATTTTCTCAAACAGTAAATTCGCAAGGATTAATAGGGATATTAAAGGTTGAAAAAAAGCCTCTTAGTGTTCCAAAATCGAATTTTTTAGTTTTAGACGAGCTTCAAGACCCTGGAAATGTTGGAACACTTCTTCGTTCTGCACTAGGGGCAAATTTTAAAGATGTTTACCTTATTAACTGTGTAAAAGTTGCAAGTGATAAAGTAGTAAGAAGTTCAATGGGAGCAATTTTCAAGCTCAACATTTTTGAATGTACTAAAAATGAATTTTTAAACATGTGTTTTGGCTTACATATGTGCTACGCTGATATGTATGGAGAAAATATTTATAAAATAACTTTTCCAAAAAATATTGGCATTGTGGTTGGAAATGAGGGGAATGGTGTAAGCGAAGAACTAAAAAAAGTATGCAATAAGTCTGTTTCCATACCAATGGCAAATGGACTTGAAAGCTTAAATGCTTCCGTAGCGGGAAGCATAATTATGTATCAAATTTATTCAAGGAGTTAAATTTATGTCAGGTCATAGTAAATGGCACAATATACAAGCAAGAAAAGGAAAAAGTGATGCCGAAAGAGGAAAAATCTTTACAAAAATAGGTAGAGAAATAGCAGTAGTAGTTAAAACGGGAGGAGCAGACCCTGTTTCTAATTCTAAGCTTCGCGATATAATTGCAAAAGCTAAACAGAACAATATGCCAAACGATTCTATTCAAAGGGCAATAAAAAAGGCAACAGGAGAGCTTTCTAATGTAAACTATGAAAATACAACTTATGAGGGTTATGGTGTAGGTGGTTCTGCTGTTATAGTTGAATGTTTAACAGATAATAAAAACAGAACTGCTGGTGATGTTCGTCATGCCTTTGATAAACATGGTGGAAGTTTAGGAGCAAGCGGTTGCGTTTCCTATCTTTTTAAAAGAAAAGGAATAATAATTTTAGAAAAAAATGATAAAATGGATAGCGATGAAATATTAATGCAAGCATTAGAAGCAGGCGCAAAAGATGTGCTTGAAGATGAAGATTGTTTTACTATTGAAACTGCTTCTGATGAATTAAATAGCGTTGTAGAAAGTTTAAAAAATAATGGAATTGAAGTGAACGAATACGATGTTGAACTTGTTCCAGATATGTATGTTGAACTTGATGAAGCAAAGCAGACACAATTTGAAAAGATGATAGATGCTCTTGAAGATTTAGATGATGTTCAAAATGTTTATCATAATGTTAAATAGGATAAGGCTTTGAGAATTTTAGGTATAGACCCCGGTTATGGGATAGTAGGTTATGGTGTTATAGAAAGTGATGGCTATAATTTAAAAGTTGTAGATTATGGTGTTATAACTACGCCAAAAGAGGATACATTGCCTGTTAGATTAAATATAATAGCAGATTGTTTAACGGAGATTATAGATACTTATAAGCCAGACCAAATAGCAATAGAAGAGTTGTTTTACTTTAAAAATCAAAAAACTATTATTCCTGTTGCAGAGGCAAGAGGGGTTATTGTTCATATTTGCGGAAAGCTGTGTGAAAATGTATTTGAATATACGCCACTTCAAGTTAAACAAGCATTAACAGGAATTGGTAGGGCTGAGAAGTATCAAATTCAGTATATGGTTAAAACTCTTTTAGGATTGGAAAAAGTGCCAAAACCAGATGATGCGGCAGATGCACTAGCTATTGCTATTTGTCATAGTCAAATTAACACAGCTCTTAACACAAACAAAATTTAAGGAGAAAATATGATTTCTTTTATCACAGGAACAATAGAAGAAAAATCTGAAAATGGCATTGTAATAAATTGCAATGGTCTTGGTTATGAAGTTCAAACTTCAACGGCTACCCTTGCTACTCTTCCGCTTGTAGGAGAAGAATGTAAAATATACACATATTTGCAAGTAAAGGAAGATGGGCTTAGTTTATTTGGTTTTACTACAGTGGACGAACGCGAATTATTTTATAAACTTATATCTGTTAGCGGTGTAGGTCCTAAAATGGCAATAACTATACTTTCTGGAATGAACATATCCGATTTAATTGTTAGCATTTTAAAAGAAGATACAACAGCACTTTCTAGAATTAAAGGTTTAGGCAAAAAGACGGCGGAAAGAGTATGTTTAGAACTTAAAGACAAACTTACACCTGTTGGTGGAGTTTTAATTGAAGATAATGCTATACAAATAGATGAAAATGTACTTGATGATGCTTGTGAAGCTTTAATTTCATTAGGTCTTTCAAAAAATGAAGCACTTAGACTTGCAAGACAAAATGCAAACGAACATAGCACAGCGGAAGAAATAATTGCAAGTGTTCTAAGAAATATGGGTAAGTAGTATGGAAAATAACAGATTTATATCTAGTTCTAAATCCTTAACAGACGCAGAAATAGAAAATTCTTTGCGTCCTACAAGTATGCTTGAATATGTAGGTCAAGAAAAAATTAAGGAAAAACTTTCTATATACATTCAAGCTGCAAAAAAAAGAAAGGAGGCATTAGACCATGTTTTATTATATGGGCCTCCGGGATTAGGTAAAACAACACTTTCTCACATAATTGCAAATGAACTTGGTAGCCAAATTAAAATAACATCAGGTCCAGCAATAGAACATGCTGCCGACCTTGCTGCAATACTTACTAATCTTCAAAGAAACGATGTTCTTTTTATAGATGAAATTCATAGACTTAATAAATCCGTTGAAGAGATTTTATATCCTGCAATGGAAGATTTTGCTTTAGATTTTATAGTTGGGAAAGGTCCATCAGCTAAAAACATGAGGCTAAAAATTCAACCTTTTACGCTTATAGGTGCAACAACTAGGGCAGGAATGTTAACAGGGCCACTTCGTGACCGTTTTGGAGTGTTATGTCGTCTTGAATTATACAACGAAAAAGAGCTTCAAGAGATTGTAGAGCGTTCTGCAAGTGTGTTAAACATAAAAATTGAGCCTGATGCAAGCCTAGAAATTGCAAGGCGTAGTAGGGGAACTCCTCGTTTAGCAAATAGAATTTTAAAGCGTGTTAGAGATTATGCAGAAGTTTATGGCAATGGCCTAGTTACAAAGGATTTAACTAACAAAGCACTTGAACTTTTAGAGATAGATAAATTAGGGCTAGACCATATTGATAGAAGAATTCTTTTAAATATAATAAATAAATTCGGTGGTGGGCCTGTTGGCTTGGATACTCTTGCATCTGCTACGGGCGAAGATTCAACAACAATAGAAGATGTTTATGAACCATATTTAATACAATTAGGCTTTATTGCTAGAACTCCTCGCGGACGCGTTGCATTAAAGGGTGCTTATGAGCATTTAAATTTACCATTAAGTAAAGCACAAATAAATGCTTTATCTATTTATGAAACAAGTGGAGATGTTGAATGATTGATTATACAAAAAGAAGCACTTATAACTATTATCTTCCAGAGGAATTAATTGCACAAACACCATTGGAACCTAGGGATTCTTCAAGACTTTTAATTTATGATAGAAGTACTAAGGAAATATCTCATAAACATTTTTACAATTTGATAGATTTCTTAAATAAAGGCGATGTGCTAGTAGTAAACAATTCCAGAGTTTTACCTGCTAGACTTTATGGAAAAAAAGAAGAAACAGGTGCTAATATTGAAATATTACTTCAAAAAAGAACAGATTTAAAAAATTGGAAAGCAATAGCTAGACCATTTAAAAGATTAAAGGTTGGAACAAAGGTTATTTTTTCTAATAAACTTGCTTGTATAATTAAACAAAAATATGAATATGGTGAATGTGATATCGAATTTGTTTATGATGGACATTTTGAAGAAATTTTAGCTGAAATTGGTGAAACACCACTTCCACCTTATATAAGAAAAAGACTTGAAAACAAGGAAAGATATCAAACTGTATATTCAAAAATAGATGGTTCAAGTGCAGCTCCAACAGCTGGGCTTCACTTTACGCCAGAACTTTTAGAAAAAATTAAGGAAAAAGGCGTGAAAATAGTTGAAGTTTTACTTCATGTTGGGCTTGGTACTTTTAGACCTGTTAAAGAAGATGACATTTTAAAACATGATATGCATTCAGAATATTATAAACTTACCGAAGAAAATGCAAATATTATAAATGAAGCAAGAAAAAATGGTGGGAAAATTGTAGCAGTTGGAACTACATCTGTAAGAGTTTTAGAAACATGTGCAGACGAAAACGGCATTTTAAAACCAGCATTTGGAGAAACAAAAATCTTTATTTATCCGCCATACAAATTTAAAGCTGTAGACCATTTAATTACTAATTTCCATTTACCAGAATCTACGCTTATTATGCTTGTTTCAGCATTTTGTGGGGTGGAGGAAACTTTAAATTTATATAATTTAGCAGTCAAAGAAAAATATCGTTTTTTTAGCTTTGGTGATGCTATGTTATTACTTTAATATTGACAAATAGTGTAAAATTTGATAGAGTAAATTTATGGAAGAATTAAATATAAAAATTGCAAAAGAACTTCAAGCACTTTCTGATGTTAGTTTACAAAATTTGGGTGACCAATCTTTTTTTATAGTAAATGCATATTATGAAAGTGAATTTGATAATGTGTACATATATGATGCTGAAATAATTAATATAGGCGAATTTATAAAAAATAATTTTAAAATAGGTGAAACAAAAAAAGAAAAGCTCGTTTTAAACAAGCGTGGAGCAGTATTAGGCTTTTTTAGGGGTTATGAAAAAGCTTTTGGTAAAACTATGTATTGGGTAGAAAATTATACAAGTTATTTAGGTAATCCTATAAATTCTAATTTTCAATATTCAACAGATATGATTCCAAAAGAAGAAATTTTAATAGATACAAAAGATGTAAGGCCAATTGTTGTTTTTGAAACTTTAATACCTAAAAAAGATTATTTTGGCGAAGATGTAATAGAAGATGGAAAAACGGTTTACAAGCTTTCTGAATATAAAGTTATGAGTTTAAAAGAAGTTAAAGAGCATAAACAAAAACTTGTAAGCATTGCAAACATAACAGGTGAAATAGACGAAAGAACTTATTATATGGTTGAATATGTAAACAAAAAACTTTATAACAAGTTAAATAATAATAATGACAAATATTTTTCATAAGGATTGATTTATGAATTTTAGTTATGAAATAAAACATATATGCAAACAATCAGGGGCAAGATATGGGGTATTTAAAACACCACATGGAGAAATAGAAACCCCTGTTTTTATGCCAGTTGGTACGCAAGCCACTGTTAAAGGACTTCGTCCTGAAGATTTAAAAGATTTAGGTGCAGAAATAATTTTATCTAATACTTATCATCTTTTTTTGAGACCGGGAGAAAAAATTGTTAAAGAAGCTGGCGGTCTTCATAAATTTATGAATTGGGACAAGCCAATACTAACAGATAGTGGTGGTTTTCAAGTATTTTCTTTGGCTGAGCTTAGAAATATAAACGATGCAGGAGTAGAATTTAAATCTCATTTAAACGGAGAAAAACTTTTTATTTCGCCAGAAAAATGTATGCAAATAGAAAATGACTTAGGTGCAGATATAATAATGGCTTTTGATGAGTGCACAAAATATGGTGCTACATACGAAGAAGCAGTAAGGGCAAAAAACAGAACAAAACTTTGGCTTGAAAGATGTTTTAATGCGCATAAAAACCAAAATCAAATGTTATTTCCAATAGTACAAGGAAATGTTTTTGAAGATTTAAGATATTCTGCCATTGAAGATTGTATTCCTTATGCTAAATGCGGTATTGCCATTGGTGGTTTATCCGTAGGTGAACCTAAAAAACTAATGTATGAAATACTAGAAAAAATGGAACCACATCTTCCTAAAAACATGCCTAGATATTTAATGGGAGTTGGCTCTCCGGATTGCCTTTTAGAAGGGTATGCAAGAGGAATTGATATGATGGATTGTGTTTTGCCAACAAGAATTGCAAGAAATGGTACGGCATTCACAAAATTTGGTAAAATAGTAGTTAGAAATGCGGAGTTTAAGCAAGATTTTAGACCTATTGAAGAGGATTGTAATTGTTATACTTGCAAACATTTTACAAGGGCTTATATAAGGCATTTAATAAATGCAGGAGAAATGTTAGGCGCAGAACTGCTAAGCATACATAATTTACACTTTTTAATAAACCTTACTCATCAAATTCGAGAGGCTATAAAAGAGGATAGATTATTAGATTTCAAAGAAAACTATTTAAAAACTTATAAAATTTAAAAATTCGTCAAAAATTCATTTGTTTTTTTTCTAAACTATGGTAGAATGAATTTTGACATGGAGAAAAGTATGTTACTTATTTCAGTCACAAATATTATTATTCCAATTTGTGCTTTAATAGCGCTAGTAATTTTTGGAATGTTAATTTAAAAGGAGAATTTTAATGTTTAATTTATCAAGCTTAATGTTTCTTGACCCTGCACAAATAACTTTAATAGTAGTTGTGGCAGCACTTTTAATTCTTTATCCTATTTTTATGTATATTAGAAATAAAAAAGATAGAGAAAAAAGAACGGAACTTTATGAAACTATCCGCAAAGGTGATTATGTTATAACATATTCTGGTATTATGGGAAAGGTTGTTGAAATCTTAGAGAAGCAAAATGGCAAATTTTTAACTTTGCAAACAGGCGAAGGTAAAAATAGCGGTTATGTTTGTGTAACTATAGATGCAGTTTATTCTTTCGCAGATAACAAAGATAAAATTTTTGGTACAGATGGCGAACCTATAACAGAAAATGTTAAAGAAGACAAAAAAAATAAAGAACAAAAATCTGATGAAAAAGCTGAAGTGGTAGAAGTAAAACCAGAAGAAACAAATGTAGAAGAAGTTTCTAATGAAATTAAAGTAGAAGAAAAGGTAGACGAAAAACCTGTTAAAAAATCTTCAAAATCTAAAAATTCAAATAAAAAAGCATAGTAAAGTATTTAAGTTTACTTCATAAATTATAAAAAAATTGTCAAAAAAATTTGACAATTTTTTTAATGTTATTATTATTATTGATTAATATATTCGTTATCGTTTGAGCAAAGTAGAAAAATTCCGCCTAACAAATTACAAAACAATAAGACACAAACGCTTATTCCTGTTGAAGGTTTGCGTGTTTTCATTTGACTGAGAGCAATACCTCCAAAAATCAAAGGAAGAATTGTCCAGAAGCCAACAACCATGCCAATAATAATAAAAACTTTAGCCGCAGTTTTCATTTGTTTTACCCCTTTTATAAAATTAAGAACATAATTCTCAAATATAAATTATCAAAAATAGCATAAAAAGTCAATAAAAATTTAAATATATAATTAACATATACTATCTAAGTTTTTAAATTAGTTTATCAATATCGTTGTATATGCTTATGCTTTTTTCTTTCCTATAAAGTTAACTGCTATAATTCCGCAAATTGCTCCTATTATTCCGCCAAATAATAAATCATTTAAAATTGTTTTAGAAAAAACAAATTTTCCATCTAAAATAGAAAAAGTTATGAAAGCTATAATTGTATAAAAAATGCCAATTACAAGACCAGAAATAAAGCCCATTTCCTTAGATTTTTTTAACCCTATAAAACAACCAACTAATATACTTACACCCTTTATAACTTGATTTATAGGTGAAATAGCACTATCAGGTATTGAAATAAACCTTATAATAAAAGCAAAAATTAATATTCCTATTAAAGATATACAAAGAGCTATCAACGAACCTTTTAAAGTGTTTAGAAAAAATGAACCTTCTCCTGAATGTTCTTTTACTCTTTTTTTCAATTTTTCCATATATGCCTCCAATGTACAATATGAAAGAAGTGTGCTTTATATTCTTTATTAATCATGAATTAAATTCAACTTTTTTGTCAATATTTAAAAAAACATTTGACAGCAGTCGCTGTTTTTACTATACTACCTAAGTGTTTAATTAATATAAATAAAGGGCGATAGGATAATGACCAAAAAATCAAGTATATTAAAATATTTATTTGTATCTATTGCAGTAGCTATTGGGTTAGCACTATCAATTTTTAGTTTTGCAATTCCATTTACTACAAGCAATTTTAATGGATTTGCAAATTCAATACCTCTTGGCTTAGATGTAGCAGGGGGATATTCTGTTGTTTACGACATTGTTTTAGAGGACGATAGTAAATCTCTTGATGAGGAAATCGACTCCTCTGTAAAATTTATTAGCAATGTTTTAGTAAATCAAGGATATTCAGATGCAATAGTTGCAAAGCAAGGCGATAGTCAAATCAGACTTACTGTATCTAAAAATAATAATCCTAAAACTTTAATTAGTACATTAGGTAGTGCAGGTGATATTTACATTAAAAGTTCTGATACCGCTGATATTTCAGATAGTGATATTGTAGGTGAAGATATATCTAATGTTTACGCAACAAGAATGCAAACATCTGAAACAGAGTTTTCTTGGGGGGTAATAATAGAATTTACTCAAAGTAGTTCGTCGGGAAAATCTGGTGCTGAAAAATACGAGGATTTAACTACAACAGTTGCATCAAGTGGAAATACAATTTATATTTACATGGACGACGAACTCTATCAATCTGTTGGAGGAATAACAGAAGCTCAAACAAATGGCGTACTTTTCCTTTCAGGTGGTGGAATAAATTCTCAAGAAACTGCTAATCAGTTTGCTTTAAGAGTTCTAGTTGGAACACTAGATACAAAGCTTTCACAAGGTCCAAATTCAGTTGTAGAAATACCAGCAACATTAGGCATGAATTTTGCAACATTTGCTTGTGTAGCACTTGCTGTTTTAGCTATAATTTATGTAGTACTAATGGTAGTTAAGTTTAAAGATTTTGGCTGGATTTCATTGCTTAGTTTATTAATTTATGCAATACTTGTAGTATTCTTCATGCAAGCTATACCACTTGTATTATTAACTTTTGGTGGTTTTATTGCACTTGCTTTAGGGCTTGGAATATTATTTATATCACATGCAATAATGTTTAATAATATTGCAAAAGAATATTCTTACGGCAAAAAGATTCATTTGTCTGTAAAATCTGGGTATAAAAAATCTATCTTACCAATAGTTGACATTAATGTTTGTGCAATTATTGCTTCATTTGTTATGTGGTTCTTAGGTGATGTGTTTACAATGAGTTTTGGTATTATTCTAACTATTTCTTGTTTAATGGGATTATTTACAACACTTTTAGCTACAAAAGCATTTATGAAATGGTATCTTCCAATAAACAGCTCAAATGCAAAGAAACTTGGTTTTAAAAGGGGAGAAAACGTAAATGAAATCTAATTTTTGGTTAAGAATTTTAGCTCCTGTTTTGGTTTTAATATTAGGTATTGTATTATTTTTTACAGTAGGTTTTAATAAATCTTTAGAATTAAGCGGTTATCATTTAATTGAAGTGAATACAGGTAATTATGAAATTTCAGAAGCTTTGAATAAAATTGATGAAGTACTTAAAGATAAAGATTTATCAGTTAGAGAGTACTCTCTTGAAAAAGATGATTATGGCGATGTAATTGCAGTAAAATTTACAACAAAAATTGAAAATACAGATTCACTAGAACAAAATATAAAAAATGAATTGATTGAATCTTTTGGTTATGATCAAGATTCTTTATTAGAACAAACCTATATTAAAGTTAGCGGATATATTGAACCACAAAATATGACTATGACTTTTGCTGGTTGTGGGTTAGCTATACTTGTTGGCTTGGTTGGAATTTTTGTTTATATAGCTTTAAGACATAGCGTAGCTAATGCATTTAGTATAGTACTTTCTGTTATACTAGATACACTTTTAATGATATCTTTAACTCTCATTTGTAGACTTCCTATAACAACTCACTTTGGAATCGCAATTGTTGCTACAGCTATATTCTCAATTGTATTAAATACTTTATTTTATAGTAAACTTGTTGATAATAGCAAAGAAGAGGCGTTACTCAAAGCATCTAATGAAGAAGTTATTAAATCCACTCAACAAAATTTTGCTCATTCATTAATTTTAATAACACTAACTAGTTTAGTTGCAATAGGTGCATTTGCATTCTACAATCTTTCAAGTTCTATATCAATAGCTCTTGGATTCATAGCTTGCGTATATACTTCTCAAATTTTAGTTCCTCATCTTTGGGCTATGGCTTATAGAAGAAGAATAAAAGTTAAAAAGGATAATAAATCCGAAAATAAAGAAGAAGTCAAAGAATAATGCAAAAATTATTTGCATTATTCTTTTTTTAATATTATAATAAAATCATAAGGTAGCAAATTTAAAATTTGCATATTAGGTTTTATGAAATTATTAAAATATTTTAACGGGAGCATTAATGCTTCTTTTCTTCAAGATATCATGAATAAATTTGGGCTTTCAAAAATTGCAGGGGAGCTAGTTATTTCACGCGGATATGATACTATTGAAAAGGTGGAAAACTTTTTAAATCCTACACTTACACACAATCCTTTTTTAATCAAAAATATGGATAAGCTGGTAAATAGGGTAAAAACTGCCATATTAAACAAAGAAAAAATTTTAATTTTTGGTGATTATGATGTAGATGGTATTAGCGCAACAGCCATCATGATTAAAACTTTAAATATTTTAGGTGTTAAACCTAAATATTATCTTCCTAACAGATTTGTAGATGGCTATGGCTTAACCTGTGCAGTAATTGATAAAATTAAAGAAAAATATTCACCAGATCTTATAATTACAGTAGATTGTGGAATATCATGTTATCAAGAGGTTGAATATGCTAAATCTCTTGGCATTGAAATAATTGTTACAGACCACCATGAAATTCCAGAAATTTTGCCTGATGGTATTGTTTTAAATGCAAAACTTGAAAATCAAGAATATCCATTTCGTGAACTTTGCGGAACAGGGCTTGCCTATAAAATATCTGAGGCAATATTAGGAAAAGAAGCTGAACAATTTTTACCAATTGCTAGCATTGCAACCATAGCAGATATAGTTCCTTTGATAGATGAAAATAGGACAATTGTGTATAGAGGTTTAAAGCTTTTAGATGCATATTTGCCAATAGGGTTAAAAATGCTTTTTAAAGAACAAAAGATGCCTTTAACAAAAGCAAATTCTACTGATATTTCTTATAAAATTGCACCTAAAATTAATGCTGCTGGCCGAATGGGTGATGCTGCAGATTCTTTAAAGTTATATCTTGAAACCGATCCTGTAGAAATAAAAAAACTTTTAGAAAAAGTATCAAAACATAACCAAAAAAGGCAAGAACTTTGTGCAAAGGTCTATGAAGATTGCAAACGAATGTTAGAAGATGAAAATATGAGCATAAATAAATGTATTATTTTATCTTCTAAAAAATGGGACCAAGGCATTTTAGGAATAGTATGTGCAAGGCTAGTGGAAGAATATAATAGACCAGTTTTTCTCTTTTCTGAACTAGAAGAAGATGCAAAAGGTTCAGCAAGAAGTATCCCTGAAATAAATGTACACTTACTTTTAAATTCAATGAAAGACATGTTAGAAACTTTTGGTGGCCACACTGTTGCTGCTGGACTGACAATAAAAAAAGAAAATTTACCGATATTTAAGCAGAAGGTTAATGAATATATTTTAAATAATATCAATGATGAAGTATTCACACCAGTACAATATTATGATATTGAAGTAAATGCAAACGATTTAAATAAAGCACTTTTAGAAAGTTTACAAAAATTAGAACCTTTTGGTCTTGCAAATTCTAATCCTAAATTTAAAATATCAATAGACAAATTAGATATTGCACCAATGAAAAATTTTAGTTATCATTGTCAAATTAAGATGCAAAATAAAATTAACTTTGTCCAGTTTAACTATGTAAATGACCATAATAGATTAAAATATTGCAAAAATAAATCAATTATTTTCGAATTACAACATGATTCTTACCAGCAAACATTAAAAGGAATAGTTAGAGCAAATAATTTTGATTTTCCTTTATTATATAATAAAAATTTTAATTACGGAAACATAGAAACATTAAAATATTGTTCTGAAAAATCTCCTAGAATTTATGACTATTATACTGACCAAGACCTAATTAATTTTGTAAGTTTACCAACAAATTTCGGTACTGCTTTTATAGCATTTAATATGAATGACTATAATAATTTTATAACTAATTATAATATGGACAAAATTGTAAATTTGAATTTGTTTGATGGAAATGAATGTAAAGGCTTTAATACACTTTTTCTTTGTCCAGAAAATATAGATTTTTGTAGACATTTCGAGCGAATAGTTTTTTTAAGCCCTGTTTTAGATGGGGGTTATATTTCAAGAATAAACAAATTGAGTGATGCAAAAGTATATCTTCCTTTAAATAAAAAAGGTTCAGCTAATTTTAAAAATATTGACTTATCAAGACAAACTTTTGGCAAAATTTATAATGCTATAAAAAGATATAGGGCAGGATTTGTTTGTCAAGAAGACCTATATAACAAATTAAAGTTGCCAATTAATTTTGAAACATTCTTAATTTGTTATTTAACTCTTTCTGAACTTCATATAATAGACACATATATTGAAAATGGCTTAACAAAATTTGTAATTAATGATAGTATTAAAACAGACTTAAATAAATCAAGTGTTTATAATATGGCAAAGTTATTAAAAAATGTAACGGAGTAAAAATGATTATTGAAATAATAGAAAAGAATTTCAAACCTAATAGCAATCAAATTGAAGAGTTAAAAAATTTAACTACTATTTTAGACCAAGAAAAATGTTTAAAAATAATTGAGGAGCTTATAAATTTAAAACTAGACTATCAAACTATTTGTGCGTTTTTACTCGACCAAGCTGTTGAAAAGGTTGAAATTGATGAACATAAAATAAAAACAATATTTGATGAAGAAACCTTAGAACTTTTTAAAAATTTACAACTTATAAAATCTTTGCACACGCAAACTAGAACGGAAGAAGCCGAGAATTTAAGGAAAATGCTTGTTGCGATGAGTAAAGACTTAAGAGTGCTTATAATTAGGCTCTATTGCCTTTTATTTGAGCTAAAAAGCTATAAATTGCCATTAAATTCCGAACAAAGAAATTTAACAATTGAAGTAAAAGACATTTTTGCACCTCTTGCAGAAAGATTGGGACTAAATGTTATAAAATCGGAAATGGAAGATGAGTGTTTAAAACTTTTAGAACCAAATGTTTATAAATCTTTATTAAACAATGTAAATTTAAAGCATGATGAAAATCAAAAACAAATTGAAATTACAAAAGCTAAATTAGAAAATATTTTAAAAGAATTAGGAATTAAAGGTCAAATAATGGCAAGGCAAAAGCATTTTTCTAGTGTGTACAAAAAAATGCAATCCAAACATTTACCTCTTGCCAAAATATATGATTTAATTGCTTTAAGAGTGATAGTTGATAAAATTGAAGATTGTTATGCTGTTTTAGGAAAAATTCATGCAATATATAGACCTATGCCAGGAAGAGTTAAAGATTATATAGCTAATCCAAAAGCAAACGGTTATCAAAGTTTGCATACAACAGTTATTGCAGAAAATAATAGACCACTTGAAATTCAAATAAGAACTTTTGAAATGCATAAAAACTCTGAATATGGTGTGGCGGCGCATTGGATGTATAAAGAAAAGCGTACAAAAAAGAGTTCGTTAGATTCAAGGCTTAGTTGGATAAGAGAAATAATGGAAATGGGTAAGGATATGAGTTCAAAGGACTTTATTCAAACCTTAAAAACAAATCTTTATGGTGGAGCAATATTTGTACAAACACCAAAAGGAAAAGTTATAGAATTTCCAGAAGGTGCAACTATAATAGACTTTGCGTATGCAATTCATACAGAAGTTGGAAATACTTGTGTTGGTGGTAAGATAAACAATAAAATTAAGCCTTTAGATACCAAATTATCAAATGGTGATATAGTAGAAATTTTAACTTCTTCTACATCTAAAGGACCATCTAGAGATTGGCTTAATATTGTTAAAACCGCGGACGCAAGGCAAAAAATTAAATTATTTTTCAAACAGGAATTAAAAGAAGAAAATATAAAGAAAGGTAAAACTATTTTAGAAGAAGCAATAAAAGATAGAGATTTTACCACAGAAAAACTATTTCAAGATAAATTTTTAGACGAAGTATTCTATAAATATTCAGTGGCTAATTTAGATGAACTTTACGCTGCGGTTGGATATGGAAGTTTGCCATCAAAAGTTGTTGTAAATAAATTAATTCAGGAATATGAAAAAACTATAAGTAAAAACAAAGAACCAACAGAAGTTCAACAAATAACCTTAAAAACAAACAAAGATGGAATATTGGTTGACGGTTCTAGTGGTATGCTTGTTAGGTTTGCTGGATGTTGTTCGCCTGTTCAAGGTGATGGAATTGTAGGATATATTTCAAGAGGAAAAGGTGTTACTATACACCGTGATAATTGTCCAAATTTAAAATATCTTGAAAGTGAGCGTTTAATTCATGCAACATGGGATGAAAATAGTGAGAAACCTTTTGTAACTACTATAAAAATAGTTGCAGAAGATTGTCCTAATTTAATAACTCAGGTTGTGAAAGAACTTGACAACTTCAAGGTTAAAAGTATGGATTCTCATACAAAGAATAGTACAACAAATGCCACTATAAAACTAGAAGTAAAAAAGAAAGAAGAGTTAGCTTTGTTAATAAAAAAGTTAAAACAAATTAAAGGTGTGGTTGATGTATTTAGGTGATATATGATTATAAACACAAACAAAGAAGAGTTTAAAAATGATATATATGATATAATGCACATGTTTTATCCCAATTTAATTTTAAATGAAGATGATGGGGTGGTTTTAACGCATGGTTTAAAATTATTTGGAGATGAAATAGAAAATTGTTTTAATTTAAATGGCAAAACATTTTCTGAAAAACAAATTCTACCTAAAATTAAACCAGATATAAAAGGTACAGAGTTAAAAAAGAAGAAATATATAAAACGATATTTAAAATTGGCTTTATATAAGCTTCTTGTAAACATTACAGGAAAAACTATGCCATGGGGAAGTTTAACAGGAATAAGACCTACAAAAATTGGTTATGAATTACTTGAAGAAGGTACGCCAATTTATTTTATAAAAGAAATGCTAATGAAGAACTATCTAGTTAGTGAACAAAAAGCAAAGATTGTTGCCAAAGTGATAAGAAATCAAACCTCAATAATAAGGAATGAGAAACTTGTAGATTTATATATAAATATTCCTGTATGTCCATCAAGATGTTCATATTGTTCCTTTATTTCTTCTGAATATGAAAAAGTAAAAGATATTCTCCCTGAATATATTGAAAATCTTGTAAAAGAATTAAAAATGGTTCAGAAAATAGTTAATGACAAAGCTTATGTTATAAGAACTGTATATATAGGAGGGGGAACACCTAGCATACTTACACCAGAACAATTTAAAAAGCTATTTAATGAAATTAATTATCCAATATCAGAGTTTACAGTAGAATGTGGTAGACCTGATACTATTACTGATGAAAAATTAAAAGTATTAAAAGAGGCTGAAGTTACAAGAATTTCTATTAATCCACAAACATTTTGTCAAAAAACTTTAAAACTTATTGGAAGAAAACATACGGTTAAAGATATACTAGAAGCTTACAAACTAGCATTAAAATACGATTTTTCTATAAATATGGATTTTATTGCAGGCTTGCCAGGAGAAAAATTTACAACATTTAAAAAGACAATAGACACTGCCATAGAACTTTCTCCTGATAATATAACTGTTCATACTCTTTCTTTAAAACATGGCTCACTTTTGTTTAACAATCCGCCTGATACAGATGAAAATGTTGTAAAAATGGTAGATTATGCGTATAACAAATTGACGGCGGATGGATATAATCCTTATTATTTGTATAGACAAAAAAATCAAATTGAAGGTTTGGAAAATATTGGTTATACAAAAAAGGGAAAAGCTTGCACGTTTAATATAGATAGTATGGAAGAAACAAATAGTATAATTGCATGTGGTGCGGGGGCTATTTCAAAGCGTATTTTTTATGATGATAATAGAATTGAAAGACTTGCCAATCCAAAATTTTTATCGGATTATAATAATAGAATAGATGAAATTATCAATAAAAAATATGAGTTCTTTTAAATACAAATTAAAATTTTTGCATATAAATATATGTGGTAAAATATGAGTATAGAAAAAAGAAACTATCAGCAAAAAAGAAACTTTATATAGTTTTAACTATTATTCTGCTTATAATAATTTCAATATTTTTGTATTTGCATTATGTTGTAAATCCTATCATAATTGACGCAACGGAGGCCAAAGTACGCTCGTTAACTCAAAGTTCAGTTGAAAATGCTGTTTATAGTGTTATACAAGATGAACAAATTTATAATGAACTTATTGAAATAATAAAAGATGATAATAACGATATTCAAATGATAACGGCAAATGCTTATAAAATTAATTTATTATCAAAAGAAATTTTAACGTCTGCACAAGAAAGTTTAAACAATTTAGGTGAACAGGGGATAGAAATTGGTATTGGTACATTTACAGGTATTACTTTGCTTACAGATAGAGGGCCAAAAGTAAACCTAAAACTATCTCCAATAGGAACTATTTATACAAGATTTCATTCTGAATTTACATCTGCGGGAATAAACCAAACTATTCATGGTATATATTTGTATGTTGAAACAGATGTAAGCATAATTTTGCCAACAGATACAAAAATTGTAAATACTACCACAGAAATATTACTTACAGAAAGTGTAATTACAGGAAAAATCCCTGATACATACTTAAATTCTAGTCAACTTGATGAAATGTTAAATTTAGTTCCCAAAAATTGAATAAAATTTTTTAAATAAAAAATAATAGAGGTATGCAAAGTCTATGGCTTATTATACCTCTGTTTTTGTTTATTTTATTATTGTTGCCTTTTATTTTTGAAGTAAGAATTTCCTATAATGTTTACAAAAATTATGGTACATTAGCACTTAAACTATGGTTTATAAAAATTGTGTTAATTACTTTCAAAATTAAAGGAAAAACAATTGTAATTCGAACGAAAAAAGATGCAAAACAAATTGAAATATCTCTTATTGGTCCAGAAATAAAACTTTTAGAACAATTTTCCGTTCAAATAAAAGATAAAATTAAAGTAAAAAAGCTAGAGTTTCACAGCCACATAGGAACAGGAGATGCATTTCAATCTGCTATGTTAAGTGCAGGTATTTCAATAGCTATTAGTATGTTTTTAGGATATATTAAAAACTTTAAAGATACAGCACAAATAGACATTGTAAACCACACCAACTATAAGGAAAAAGTTTTTCAAATTAGTTTGTTGGGAAGAATTTCAATTTCAATTTTTGATACTTTATATTCCTTTATTATGGCAAGTATCATTGTAAAGAAATCAGATAGTAAAAAAGGCTTTGTATCAGTTAAAAATTAAGGAGATCTTATGAAAATATTTGATGAAAATTCGTCTAATATCAATAATTTAATTGAGGAAAGTATATCCAATATTAAAACATTAATGGAAACTAACACTATAATTGGAGATCCTGTGATTTCTCCAGATGGAACAATAATTATTCCTATATCTAAAGTTAGTGTTGGATTTGTTGTAGGTGGGGGAGAATATTCAGACAAAAGTTCAAGAAGAGTTGCAAAACATTACCCAATGGCTGGGGGTAGCGGTGGTGGTATGAGCGTTTCACCTGTAGGTTTTTTAATTGAAAGTCATGGAAGTTATAAATTTATAGATATTGAAAATAAAACTGCATATCAGACTTTTTTAAATATTCTAAATACTATTGTAGATAAAATTGGAGAGAAAAAACAATGAAAAAAATAATTATATTCATAGCAATTTTGCTTTGTATTAATGTATTAGTTCCGAAAATATGGGCTGTGGCAGATTTTCAAACTTCTGCCAAAGCTATGATGTTAATTGAAAAAACCACAGGACGAGAAATTTATTCAAAAAATTCTTCTGAGCCACTTCCTATGGCAAGCACGACCAAAATTGTAACAGCTTTAACAGTACTAGAAAATTGTGATGACTTAGATGAAATAGTAGATATAGATGATAGAGCAGTAGGAATTCCTGGGACATCAATTTATTTAGTTAAAGGAGAAAAACTCTCTGTAAAAGAACTTTTATATGGAATGATGCTTGTTTCAGGAAATGATGCTGCAACTGCACTTGCTTACTATATTTCAGATAGCATTGAAGACTTTTGTAAACTAATGCTTGAAACTGCAAAAAACGCTGGGGCTACAAACTCTTCATTTGCTAATCCGCATGGTTTAGACGAAGAAGGTCATTTTACAACTGCACACGATTTAGCTTTAATTACAGCAAAGGCGTTATCAAATGAAACTTTTGCTGAAATTGTAAGCACAAAAGAATGTCAAATATCAGGAAATGATAAAGTTCCTAAAAGATATCTTAAAAATAAAAACAAATTATTAAATAACTTTCAAGGAGCTACAGGTGTAAAAACAGGATTTACAGATGATGCTGGTAGATGCTTCGTTGGTTCTGCAGAAAGAGAAGGAACGGAGTTTATCTGTGTTATTTTTAATTGTGGCCCTATGTTCGAAGAATGTGCCGTTTTACTAGAACAAGCATTTAATGAGTACAAGCTAGTAGAAATAGTTCCGCCTTATAATTATATCAGAAGAGTTGGTGTAATTGATGGAAAAGAAGAAAGTCTTAAAGTTTATTCAAGAAAAGGTTTTTCTTATCCATTAACAGAAGAAGAGCAAAATAAACTAATTTATGAATATAACATTCCTGAAAATATTGAAGCTCCAATAGAAAAAGATAGCGTGGTGGGAAATTTTAGCATATATCTTGATGGAAAAAGATTGTTCTCAGAAGATGTTTATGCTATGGAAGAGGTTAAATCTGTTGACTTTTTTGATAATATAAAGGAAATAATAGGAAATTGGAACATAAATTCTCTTGACATTGCTTAAAAAAAATTTTAAATTATTTACATGAGAATAAATAAATTTTTAGCACAATCTGGGCTTGGCTCAAGAAGAAAAGTAGAGGATTTAATTCTTGCAGGAAAAGTCAAAGTTAATGGCAAGGTTATAGAACAACTTGCATATCAGATAAATGAAAAAAAAGATAAAGTTTTTGTTGATGGTAAAGAAATAAAACTTGTCAACGATTTTGTATATTTAAAACTAAATAAGCCAAAAGGATATATTTGTTCAGCAAAAGATGAAAAGGGGAGAAAGACCATTTATGATTTAATTCCAGACGCAAAAGGGCGTCTTTTTTCCATTGGTAGATTAGATTATAATACTGAGGGGTTAATTCTTATTACAAACGATGGTAATTTAGCATATAAATTAACACATCCAACTTATGAAATAGAAAAAGAATACATTGTTGTAATTGAGGGTAAAATTAAAGAGAGTGAGTGTGCTGTTTTAAGAGCAGGAGTTATAGAAAATGGGGTTAGAATGCCTGAAGCGAAAGTTGATGTAATAGAAGTTTTAAAAGATAAAACAAGGCTTTCTGTTAGAATTGATGAAGGTCAAAATAGGCAAATTAGAAGAATGTTTGATTGTATAGGTAAAACTATAATACTTTTAAAAAGAGTTAGAATAGGCGAGATAAAACTTGGTGGGCTTGTTAGAGGCAAATATAAAGAATTGAATAATGAAGAACTTTTGTATTTAAGCAAAATTTAGGAGGTAAAATGTTTTACAAAATAATTCAAATTATAGTTTGGCCGTTTTATAGATTATTTCACCCAATTAAATTAATAGGAAAGAAAAATTTGCCAAAAGGTAAAGCTATATTAATTTGTAACCATTATAGCAATTCAGATGTTGTAGTTTTAGGAACAACAATATTTAGAAAACAGCATTTTTTAGGTAAAAAAGAGCTTTTTAAAAATAAGTTTAATTCTTGGTTTTTAAAAAAGATGGGGGCTATACCAATAGATAGAAATGCAGTTGATTTAAAAGCAATAAAATCATGTTTAAATGTGCTAAAAAAAGATAAGCTTTTAACAATTTTTCCAGAAGGTACAAGAAATAAAACTGAAGAAGCTCTGCTTGAAATAAAAAATGGTGCTGGTATGATAGCTGTTAAATCTGGTGCTCCTATAGTTCCTCTGTGGCTAGAAAAGAAACCGAAAGCATTTAGAAGAAATAAGCTAATAATAGGTGAACCTATTTCTATGGAAGAATATGCAGGACAAAAATTATCAAATGAGCTTCTAGATAAAATAGGTGATTTGCTTACAAAAAAGATGTTATCTTTAAAAGATAGCCTAAAAAAATAAATACAATACCAAATGTTGCGTACTATGCAAATGCATAGTACTATATTTTGAATTAAAAAAATTTTAAAAAACTTGCAATTAGTTGACTATTATAAAGCATGTATGATAAACTTTTTAAGTTAGGAGATAATATGGAAGAAAAAGTTAAACAACTTGAAACAGAGGCATTAAAAGAACTTGTAAAAATTGAAGATTTAAAATCCCTATCAGATTTTAAAGTTAAATATCTTGGTAAACAAGGGCAGTTTACGTCATTGCTTAGAGGAATGAAAGACATTCCTGCCGAAGAAAGACCTAAATTTGGTGCAGTGATAAATGCTACGCGTGAAAGGTTAGAAAATGTTATTCAAGAAACAGAAGAAAAATTAAATTCTTTAGAACTTGAAAGAAAACTTGCTGAACAAAAAATAGATATAACAGAGCCAGCAAAAAATGTAGAGCGTGGGCAAATTCATCCATTAAACAAAGTCATGAATAAATTAATGGAAGCTTGCGTAGAAATGGGATTTACAGTTGTAGATGGTCCAGAAATTGAAACTGATTATTATAACTTTGAAGCGTTAAATATACCAAAAGACCATCCAGCAAGAGATATGCAAGATTCTTTTTATATAACTCAAAATTTAATTATGAGATCGCAAACTTCAGCTATGCAAATTAGGGCTATGGAAACAATGAAGCCTCCTATTAAAATTGTTAGTCCAGGTAGAACTTATAGAGCTGATAGTGATGCTACTCATTCACCAGTTTTCCATCAGCTAGAAGGTTTAGTGGTTGATGAAAATATTAGTATGATAGACTTAAAGGCTTTACTTACCAAACTTTTAAAAATGCTATTTGGTGAAAATACTCAAATAAGATTTAGGCCATCATTCTTTCCTTTTACGGAGCCAAGTGTAGAAGTAGATGCTACTTGTCCGATGTGTGGCGGAAAAGGTTGCCCAAGATGTAAAGGTTCTGGTTTTATGGAATTGCTTGGAGCAGGTATGGTTAATCCTAAAGTATTAGAAAATTGCGGTATTGATTCTAAGAAATATTCAGGGCTTGCTTTTGGATTTGGAGTTGATAGATTTGCAATTACAGAATACAAAGTACCATCAATAAGAATGATGTTTGAAAACGATTTAAAATTCTTATCACAGATAAAATAATGGAGTTACAAAAATGAAAGTTACATTAAATTGGTTAAAAGAATTTGTTAAAATAGATATTTCACCAGAAGAATTGGCTAATAAGCTTACTAACGCAGGTTTAGAAGTTGAAGAAATAGAATATCAAAATAAACACTTACATGATGTTTATGTTTGTAAAATTTTAAGCATACAAAAACATCCTAATGCAGAAAAACTTGATGTTTGTCAGGTGGATTTAGGTGATAGAAAACTTCAAATAATAACTGCGGCAAAAAATATTCGAGAAGGAGACTATGTTCCTGTAGCTCTTGATGGTGCCGATCTTGTAAATGGAATTAAAATAAAAAAATCTAACCTTCGCGGAGAAGTATCTGAGGGTATGTTTTGCTCAGGCGAAGAATTAGGTATTACAGAAGATTATTACAAAGGTGCAAATATTTATGGTATTTTAGTTCTTAATGAAAAACATGACCTTGGCGAAAAAATAGAAACTGCACTTGGGCTAGATGATGTTATTTTTGATATTAATATAACACCTAACCGTCCTGATTGCATGAGTGTAATAGGAATAGCAAGGGAAATTAGTGCAATTTTAAAAACGCCATTAATTGCACAAGACCCATATTATGAAGTTGACAAAACAGATGATGTAAACAATTATGTATCTGTTGAAATAAAAAATTATGAGCTTTGCCCTCGTTATATAGCAACAGTTGTTAAAGATATAACAATAAAAGAAAGTCCTATGTGGATAAAAAAGCGTATAAATGCTGTAGGAATTAAATGTGTAAACAACATTGTGGATATTACTAACTATGTTTTAGTGGAACAAGGTCAACCTATGCATGCTTTTGATGAAAAATACATTGAAGGCAACAAAATAATTATAAGAAATGCAATAAATGGCGAAAAGATAAGCGTATTAAATGGAAATACTTATGAATTAAAACCATCTTTTAATGTTGTTGCAGATGCCAATAAGCCAAATGTAATAGCTGGAATAATAGGTGGAGTTAATTCTTCTGTTACAGATAATACAAAAATAAGTGTTTTAGAAGCAGCTTGTTTTGAAAGGTCAAATATTCGTTCAACAAGTAGAGCAATAGGTGTTAGAACAGATAGTACAGCTAGATTTGAAAAAGGTGTAGATATAGGTTCTCCTTTGCAAGGCATGCAAACTGCATTAAGTTTAGTTTACAAACTTAAAGCAGGCACTATTGTAAGTGGCATGATTGATGTAAAAAATTGCGAACCAAAAGAAAAAGAGATGACCTTTTCTTTAAAAAGAATTTATAAAATTCTAGGAATTGAAGTTGAAAATAAAGAAGTTTTAAATATTCTTACATGCCTTGGATTAAAGCCAGAAATTAATGGTGATAAATTAAAATGTATTATTCCAATTTTTAGAACTGATATTGAAAATGATGCAGATATTGCCGAAGAAATAATAAGGCTTTATGGCTATGATGTTTACGACAATCTAGATGTTCCAGCGTTGAAAAATTCTTCTTATACAATTGGAAAGTTTAACCCACTTATTCATATGGAAAATAAGCTTAAAAATATTTTATGTGATGATGGGTACTATGAAACTTTAAATTATACTTTTTGTCCACCAAATGCATGTGATTTAGTTCTATTAACTCCAGAGCATAAAAATTATAATATGATAAAATTAGGAAATCCAATTAGCGATGAACTTTCTTGTGTTAGAACTAATATGGCATTTTCTATGTTAAATTCATTATCTTACAATATAAAGCATGGAAATAAAGATTTAAGATTTTTTGAAGCGGGAAGAATATATTTACCAAAAGAATTACCATTAACAGAACAACCATCAGAAATAAATATGTTGAGTATTGGAGCAATTGATGAAAATGTAGACTTTTTCTCATTAAAGGGTACAATAGAAAAGCTTTTATCTAGTTTTGATTTAAACTATGATTTAAAATATTCTTCTCTTCCATATATGCACCCAGGAATGAGTGCTGATATCATAGAAAAATCAACTCAAGAAATTATTTGCTCGTTTGGTGTAGTACATCCAAAAGTTTGCAATAATTTTGAACTTCCGGAAAAAACTTTGTATGCGGAAATAAATATAGATAAGCTTATAAAATTTAACGAGAAAAAAGTTTCAGTTAAGCCTATATCAAAATTTCCTTATGTAGAAAGAGATTTAGCCTTAATTGTAGATGAAGAAATTACTGCAGAAAAACTTTTATCTTCTGTTAAAAAATCTGCTGGCAATCTTTATTATTCTGCAAAAATATTTGATATTTATAGGAATAAAAATTTAGGAGAAAACAAAAAAAGTATAGCTCTACGCATAGTACTATCTTCTCAAGAAAAAACACTTACAGAAGAAGAAGTAAATTCTTCTATGCATAAAATTTTAAAAGATTGCGAATTTAAATTTGGGGCAAAATTAAGATGATATATTTTGATAATGCCAGCACAACTAAACCTTGCGAAAAATCTGTTAGATATTTAAACGAATATCTAACAGATAAGTTTTTTAATGCATCTTCTATTTATAAGCAGGGAATTGAAAATAAAAATCAAATAAATAACTGTAAAAAAATAATTACAAAAACTCTTGGGGTAGAGTTTAAGGATAATGTTATATTTACAGGCTCAGCAACGGAAGCAAACAATCTTGCAATAAACGGTTCTATAAAAAAGAATTTTAAAAAACTTATATTTTCTGAGGGAGAACACCCATCTGTTTATAATACAGCATTAGATTTAAAAAATAAAGGTTATAATGTAGAATTTATAAAGTTAACTAAAGATGGAGAAGTAGATGTTGAAGATTTTAAAAATAAGCTTTCGTCAGATACCAATTTCATATCTATAATGCATGTAAACAATGAAACAGGAGCAATAAACAACCTTGATAAATTAATTGAGATTAAAAATAAAATATGTCCAAATGCCATATTCCACTCTGATGGTGTTCAAGCTTTTGGAAAAATAAAGTTTACTTTAAATTCTGATATAGATTTTTATACTATTAGCGCTCATAAAATTCATGGACCAAAAGGAGTTGGGGCTTTATATGCAAAGAATAAAAACAAATTAAATCCAATAATTTTTGGTGGTGGGCAAGAGTATAATCTTCGCTCTGGCACAGAAAATGTGGCTGGAATTATGGGATTCAAGGGTGCTATTGAAGATATAAGTTACAATACTTCTGCAAGCGAAATTAAAAAATTTATAATAGATAACTTAAATAAAAAATTTACAGTTAATGGATTAAATACATCTCCATATATATTATCATTAAGTTATAAAGGAATAAATGGTGAAACTTTAGTACACATGCTAGAAAGTGAAGATATTCTTATAAGCAGGGGGAGTGCATGTTCAGGTTCAAAAGTAGGCAATAGAATCTTGACTGTTATGGGCTTAGATAAAGAAAGTGTAGTAGGAAGTATAAGGCTTAGCTTTTCAAGATATAACACAATTGATGAAGCAAAAATTGTTGTAGAAAAATTAAACGAATTTGCAAATAGGCTTGCAAACTTATAAAAGGAAAACTTATGAAGGAAAATGTTATTATATTAAGATATGGAGAACTCCATTTAAAAGGAAACAATAGGGCATTTTTTGAAAATGCATTGTTAAAAAATATTAAACAATCTTTAAAAGATTTTTCTTTTGAATTAAAAAAAATATCAGGAAGATATGTGATATCTAATTATAATGAAAACGATTATAATTTAATAATTGAAAAATTAAAAAAAATTTTTGGCTTAGTTTCTGTTAGTCCAGCTTTTGAGCTTTCAACAGATAAAGAAGAAATAATAACTAAATGTATGGAAATTGCAAAAGAACTTACAGGTTCATTTAGGATAAGTACAAAAAGAGCAGATAAAAAATTTCCTGTAAAGTCTGATGAGTTTTCTGCTTTTATTGGAGAAATATTTTTAAATGCTAATTCGAATTTAAAAGTTGATTTGCATAATCCAGATACAAATATAATAATAGAAATAAGGGAAAATGGTAAAACATATATTTTAACAAAAATAATTTATGCTCATGGCGGTATGCCTGTTGGAACAGCAGGAAAGGGACTGTTAATGCTATCTGGTGGAATAGATAGCCCTGTGGCAGGTTATATGATGGCAAAAAGAGGATTAAGTTTAAATGCAATACATTTTCATAGTTTTCCTTATACAAGTTTGCAAGCAAAAGAAAAAGTATTAAAATTAAAAGATATATTAGAAGATTATACTAGTAAAATAAAGTTGTTTGTTGTTCCGTTTACAAAAATTCAGGAAGCTATCCATATAAATTGTTATGAAGAATATATGATTACAATCATGAGAAGAATTATGTTAAGGATAGCAGAACGAGTTGCGAAAAAATATAATTGTGGAACAATAATTACAGGTGAAAGCTTAGGTCAAGTTGCAAGCCAAACACTTGAAAGCATAACTGTAACTAATAGTGTTGTTGAAAATTTGCCTATTTTTAGACCTCTAATTGGTATGGATAAAAGTGAAATAATGAAAATTTCTAATGAAATCGGAACTTATGAAACATCAATTTTGCCTTATGAAGATTGTTGTACTGTTTTTCTTCCTAAAAATCCTGTAATTAAACCTACAATTAAAAAAGCTCAAGTTGAAGAGGGTAAAATAAACCTTGATTATTTAATTGATGAAGCTATAAATAATATTGAAATTATTGAATAATTGTGCCTATTATTTTGCATAATACACAATATATTGTATATGATTGAATATGAAAATTATTTTTTAAAAAAACTTTAAATCTTCAAACAAAATTAGTTGACTTGTTTGAAGATTTATTTTAAACTTATAGAGTAAATTTATTGATTAAAGAGGTAGTTTGGCGAGTTTTCGCTAACCCTTATTATATAGAAAACTTGGCTGAAAGCCCCTTTTGTGATAAGTTTAAATTTTATAAGAGGAGAGAATAATGAGCAACAGTTTATTATTAAGCGTTGCTCCTTATGTTGTTGTTTTGGTGAGTTTAGCTACTGCAATTATAGGTTTAGTAGCTGGAATTTGGATTGAAACATTTTTTATTGCTAAAAAAACAAACAAAAACAAAGCACAGGCATTAAAAATAATAGAGGATGCTTATGCTGAGGCCAAAACAGTAAAAAAGGAAGCATTGCTTGAAGCAAAAAATGAAGTTCAAAATTTAAGGCTTGATTTTGAAAAAGAGCAAAAAGAAAAAAAGCTTGAAATACAAAAATCTGAAGATAGAATTTTACAACGTGAAGAATTTATAGATAAAAAAGAACTCGCACTTGATAAAAAATCTGAAGCCTTAGAGCAAGCTAAGCAAGATTTGTTAGATAAACAAGCAAACTTAGAAAAGCTTTATGACGAACAAAAAGAAGTAAAAGCAAATATGGTTAAAGAATTAGAGAAAGTTTCTGGATTAAAAAAAGAAGAAGCTAAAAATTTAATCATAAATGAATTAACTGAAGAAGCTAAAATAAGTGCTGCAAAAACTGTAAAAGAAATTGAAAATACAGCGCGCGAAGATGGGCTAAAAATAGCAAAAGATATTGTAGCTCTGGCTATACAGAAATGTGCTACAGATGTTACTTCGGAAACAACTGTATCAGTAGTAACAATACCTAACGACGATATGAAAGGAAGAATTATTGGTCGTGAAGGAAGAAATATTAGAGCTATTGAAAATGCCACAGGTGTAGATTTAATTGTTGATGATACGCCAGAAGCTATAACATTATCAAGTTTTGACCCTGTAAGAAGGGAAATAGCTAGATTATCCCTTGAAAAGTTAATTTTAGATGGAAGAATACATCCAACAAGAATAGAGGAAATTGTAGATAAGGTTACTAGAGATGTTGAAAATACTATAAAAGAAGCAGGTGAACAAGCCGTAGAAGAAGCGGAAATTTATGGTATGCATCCTGAACTAGTTAAAATTTTAGGTAGGCTTAAATATAGAACAAGTTATGGGCAAAACTGCTTAAAGCACTCATTAGAAACTGCTTTTATTGCTGGATTATTAGCTTCTGAAATCGGTGCTGATGTAAAAGTTGCTAAGCGTGGAGGCCTTTTACATGATATAGGAAAGGCGCTTGACCATGAAGTTGAAGGAACACATGTTACCATTGGTGTGGATTTAGCAAAAAAATATAAAGAAAGCCCTGCTGTTATACATTGTATTGAAGCTCATCATTTTAATGTAGAATTCAATAGTGTTGAAGCTGTATTAGTTCAAGTTGCAGATGCAATTTCAAGTTCAAGACCTGGAGCAAGAAGAGAGTCTTTAGAGAATTATGTTAAAAGATTAGAAAAACTTGAAGAAATATCTAATTCATTCAAAGGTGTTGAAAAGTCTTATGCAATTCAGGCTGGTAGGGAAGTTAGAATAATGGTTAAGCCATCTGAAATATCTGATGAAACTGCTGTGTTCCTTGCTAACGACATTGCTAAAAAGATTGAAAAAGAAATGGATTATCCAGGTCAAATTAAAGTTAATGTTATTAGAGAATCTCGTTTTACAGCTATTGCAAAATAAATTAAAAATATCACTCCCAAATTGATGGTTGTGATATTTTTTTGTTTATTTTAGTAAAATTTATTATGTTAAAAATAATTAAAATTTATAAATTTTAAAATCTCTTAATCAATTCTTTTGAGATGTAGTAGGATATAGGAACGTTTAAAAGTAATACAGAAGGTAAAACAATGGTAGTTGAATAATCAGAAAAGTTTTGACCATTAAATCCAAAAAGAACATTAAATGAAAATACTAACAAAATTCCTAAAACTGCTATCCCTAAATTTATAAAAAACTGTTTTAGTTCTTGAACATCTTTTGGCAGTTGTTTTTCAGGGTTTTTATAAAACATTATACCTGTATAAACAGCTGGACAAAAGGCTAAAATTGTAACTATAATATACAAAAATAATTGTTGCGGTTGAGCTCCTGTAACGCTTAAGATTGTGTAAGAAAGCCAAGTTTCAAATAATATTAAAGCAAGATATATTATAGATTTATAAAAATTTATTTTATTAATAGGAATAAAGTCATTATTTACCTTTTTTATTGATTTTTCATTTTGCGAATAGATTTCTTTTGCAGTATATGCATAAAATTTTAAACCATTCTTTTTGTAATGCTCATTTAATGCATCATACGAAAGATATCCCTCAGAAGATTTTTCGTTAAATCCCTTTTTATATAAATCTTCTACTAATTCATTATATTTATTTTCTACTGTAGAATATTTAAATAGGGGACTTTCACCAACAATAGTAAATCTTGCAGGTTCGATTTTTTTAACTTTTGGCAAACTTTCAGGGTTTGGAGTTTCTGTTATGAATATACCTTCATCTTTTTCCTGTTTTGAATATGTATAGTCTTTTTTTTCTTGTTTTTCTTCTATAACATTTTCATTTAGATTTTGTATTTCGTTTTTATTTAATTCTATATCATTTGTTAAATCTTGTTCATTATCTAATGAATTATTATAAGCAATGTTTAACTGGTTTTCATTAATGTATGTTTGATTTTCAATATTATCTAATATATTTTCGTTATGATTAAAATTATCTTCCTTGTTCTCATTGAATTCATTTTCAACTATATCGTTTGAATTTAAGGGTCCATTTTTGTTTTCATAATAAACATTATATGAATTTTCTTTTTGAATTTCTAAATCTTTGTTTATATTAGAAATATTGTTAATATCTGTTTTTAAACTTTCTGCAAAAGATTTTTTAAATGGCGTTTCTTCAATTTCTTCTAAATCGTCATCAGTATAATCTTCTTTTATATTTTCAGCAAAACTAGAAATCTCATTTTGCTTTCTAAGTTGGTTGAGTTCTTGATATACATTATAATGTTTTTCTGGTGGAGGAACAAACTCTTCTTGAATTTCTATTTTTTCATTCTTTTTCTTTTCTTCTTCAATGGCTTTATTTGCAAGCTCAAAAATATCTAATTGATCAGGCACTAGGGAAGTTCGAGAAGTGCTTTCATCTTGTTTTTTTTCAGATTTTTCCAACTTAGAAAAAATATTTTCTTGTTGTAAAAATTTAGGCTCATCTTGTTTAATTTCTTCTTTTATAACTTCTTCTTTAAGTTTAAAATTTTCGCCATTTTCTCCATCTTTAAATAAACCAGAAACAACAGAATTTGAATTCATAAAATCATTTTGCCATTGTTCTGTTTGTTTTCTGCCAAAATCTGTTAATCTATAATAATGTCTTTTTCCACCAATATCACTATCTCGCCAATACGATGAAATTAATTTTTGATTTTCCATTCTAGTTAAACTACTATAAAGGCTTGGCTGTTTAATTTTTATTTTACCGCCAGATTTTATTTCAATATCTTTTATAATTTCATAGCCATATTTATCACCATCTAATAATGTTGATAATATTATTGTAGATAGTTGACCTCTTGGAATTTCTTTAATTTCCATAAAAACCTTTTCCTAAAATTAAATTTAAACAAAGAGTTATATGTAAATATTATTAAAAATTGTTTAAAACAAAGAATTTTAACTCTATAAAGATAATATCAAAAATAAAATACTAAGTCAAGCATTTGCATAGTACTTATGCATAGTACTAAAAATTTGCATAGTACATAGATTTTATAAGGGTTTTATTGATTTTTTAAAATAAAATTTAAGTAAAAAGCTGATAACTTTATAAAATTTTTTAAATTTAAAAAATATAAGTTAATTTAGCAAAATCACTTTTTAAATACCTAAACTATTCGCAAAAGCTGTCATTAATGAAATGTAAAACATTTGTATTACAAATAAAAAGGAGAATTATGACAATAGAAAACATAATATCAATAGCAACAGTATGCATTAATGCTTTAATAGTAATCTTTTATTTTATAGCTTGGATAAAAACAAGCAAGAAAAATGCAACAACAGCATTTGAAGAAATACTCAAAAGTATACCAAATTATGCAAATCTTGCGAACGGTAACTGGGGCACACAAATGCAAAAAGCAAATTTCATACTCGCTATGATAAAAAGTAAATGTGAAGAACTCAACATTAAATTCAAAGAAAAAACAGCAAAAGAAGCTGTAAATAATTATTTAGGAGGAACTGCAAATGAGAAGACGCAGAACTAGAATAATAAGGCGCAGAAAAAGGGGGAGATAGTTATGAGAAAAAGAACAAGAAGAAAACTCGATAAAAAAATCTTTCGCAGAACTGCGGCAAAAACTAAAACAATAAATATCAACCCAACGGGTATGCGTGGAGGCATAAGACTATGAAATTAACAAACACAGAAATAAAAACAAAAATTATTGATATAGGAATAAAATACAAAATAAATTACGATAAATTTGTAGAAATACTAGAAGAAATGGTAAATGATTGTAAAATAATAAAAATAATAACAGATGATATAGGAGAAACAAAAAAATGAAATTAAATATTTATAGCATAAAAGATACAAAAATCGGGTATATGAGCCCATTATATTTACAAAATGACGGTGTAGCAGTTAGAGAATTTGCTAACCTTGCTCAAAAGAAAGAGCCAAACATTATTAACACAAACCCAGAAGACAAAGAATTATGGCTTTTAGGGCATTTTGACGACCAAACAGGCGAAATTCTATCAGAGGGAAGATTTATAGCGAAAGCAACCGATTATGTCATTAAGGAGGCTTAAAACATGGAATTTTACAGTTTAACAAATAAACCACCTAGAAT
>CALVOB010000033.1 GCA_944350095.1 uncultured Clostridia bacterium | reverse complement strand
CATGCATAAACTTCCTTATATTTATCCGCTAGTTCTATACCTTTTTGAGAAGATGCAAGGTCATAACCAGCATTTATAATTCTTTCCACGCCAAAATCTTTTGCCCTATTAATAACTTCTTGAACATCATTTATAAGTTTATCATCATTTAAATGTGCATGTGTGTCAACAAACATAATTCCCTCTTAATTAATATAAGTTATAATAACACATTTTTAAAAAATTTCAAATAAAGATAAGTATTAATTAAAATTTTTAAACATATAAATTTTACTATGAACAAAATTTGGGCATTACTAATGCTCGCTTCAATAATTTTACTTATTTTTACCAATCCCTCTGCGCTTGTTACAGAAATGACAGAAAGTGCTATGGGAGTTATTAATTTATGCGTCGAACTAGTAGCAGTTTATGCCATTTGGCTTGGCATTTTAGAAATTGTTGATAAAACAGGATTAAGTGAAAAACTTGCAAAACTTTTAAGTCCGCTAATAAGATTTCTTTTTAAAACAAACGACCCCGAAATTATTAAAATGATTGCAATGAATATGTCCTCTAATATTCTAGGCGTAGGAAACGCTGCCACTCCTTGCGGAATTAAAGCAATGAAATTAATGGACGATAAAAGCGGAAAAGCAACGCCCGCAATGATAATGTTATTGGTTGTTAATGCAACTTCAATACAACTTTTGCCAACAACAACAATAGGTTTAAGAACTGCAGCTGGAAGTGTTTCACCCACCGACATTATGATACCAACCCTTGTAGCAACATTTATTACAGCAGTATTCGGAATTTCACTTACTCTTTTAATTCAAAGAGTGTTTAAAAGGAGAAAGAAAAAATCGTTATTTCCAACTATATAATGCCTGTTTTAATCGCCGCACTAATGCTTTATGCTAGATTTAAAAAAATTGAAACATATAATGTTTTTGTAAAAGGTGCAAAAGGCTCTGTAAATTTAGTGCTAGACATCTTTCCTTTTATTGTGGCAATAATGGTAATGGTTGCACTAATGAGAGCAAGCGGAATAACGGACATGCTTATAGATATATTAGCCCCTATTTTTAATGCATTAGGAATTCCAACAGAAGTAAGTGAACTTGTGCTTTTGCGACCATTTACAGGAAGCGGAAGTTATGCAATCTTAAAAGATATCTATACAACTTACGGAGTAGATACTTATGTGGGAAGATGTGCATCTGTTATAATGGGGACAAGTGAAACGCTTTTTTATGTTGCAACAGTTTACTTCTCACAAACCTCTGTAAAAAAACTTTCTTATGCAATACCATTGGCTTTAGTTTGCAATATTTTCGGAACAGTTATAGCATGCCTTGTTTGCAGAATATTATAATATTGCATGATATTAATGTATTTAAATTTAAAAAAAATGAGTTGCTGTTACTTGCAATTCATTTTTATTTAATTTAAATTTAAAACGATTAATTTTAATTACAATATTTATTTTCAAATTATTTATTAAAAATTAAAATAATTATAAAAACAAATTAATTTTTTAATAATTTTTTATTAATTTTTAATGTTTTTATAAGGATTTTTAATATTTCTATCCTTTCCAACTTTTTTTATAGCCTGATTTTTTGTTAACCCTTGCCCGATGTAATAGTTAATATGCTCATCTATGGATAGTGTATTTAAACTATTCTCTTTTTCTATAACATTATTTTCAACAATAAGAACATATTCACCTTTTGCTTCTATTTCAGGTGGCAAACTTAAATTAAAAATAAATTTTTTTTCAAATTTTTTTGTTATTTCATTTACAAGACAAACTTTTTTATCCCCTAAAAACTCGTATAAAAAAGCTAAATCTTTAAATAAATTATGTGGAGAAATATAAAATATTAGACTACCATTAAAATTTTTAACATTTTGTACTTGCTTTATTTTTTCTTTTTTATTGTCTGATAAAAATCCTACAAAAGCAAAGGTTTTTGAATTAAATCCACTTAAAATAAGTGCACACAGCCCTGCATTCGCTCCTGGGACTACTGTAAATTCTATATTTTCTTCCACTAAAAGTTTAGCTAATGTTTCGCCAGGGTCAGAAATGCAAGGCATTCCACTATCTGAAATAACAGCAACACTTTTACCCTCATTTAATAAATTAATTATGCCTTTAGCACTGTTTGTCTCATTAAATTTATGATAAGTAATTAATGGCTTTTTAATTTCGTAATGATTTAATAGTTTAATAGATACCCTTGTGTCTTCACATGCAATAACATCAACTTGCTTTAAAACTTCAATGGCTCTTAAAGAAATATCACTTAAATTCCCTATTGGAGTTGCAACAAAATATAGCATTTTTATCTCCTTACAATTAAATTTTCTATATACTTGCCACTATTATCGTTTGTAATTAATGGTGGCAAAACTTTTATTCCTTCCCTACCACCTTTTATAGCTTCAATAAAAACAATACTTGCATCTTTATTGATATTAGGATAAGAAAAGAAAATTGTTTTAGGTTCTAATTTGTAATTTTTAAGTTTATAAATTAATTCAGCCGTTCTATTTGAATCATAACAAATATAAAATCTTCCACCTGTATTTAATAGTTTATTTGCAGTGCAAATAATCCCATCTAAGTTAATTTTTAATTCGTGTCTTGCAATCGCTTTTGATAAATTTTGATTACTATAGCTTGTCAATTTTTTATATGGAGGATTTGTTACCACAACATTAGCTTTTAAATCAATATCCAACATATTTTTATTTATAATCGCAATTTTTTCTTGCAAATTATTTAGATTTACACTTTTTTGTGCCATTTTTGCTAGTTCAGTTTGAATTTCTATTCCATATATTTTTTTAACATCAGCTTTTTTTGCTAAGTACAATGCAATTATTCCGCTACCTGTTCCTAAATCTATAACAGTTTCACCATTTTTTATTTTTGCAAACTTAGCAAGCAAAACAGCGTCACTTGTAAAAGTATAAAGTTCGCTGTTTTGATATATTTTTAAACCATAATCTAATTCTTCTATTTTTTCCATTAATCTTCTAAATCTGAATGTGCCGTTACTATTTTATCAAATTTTAACTCACTTACCCCATATTCTTTTTTGTCATCTTCAAATTTTACTTCAACTGTTCTTTTTAACAAGTTGTTATTAAGCACTGTTCCCTCGCCATCTGGAGTTTTTACAATGCTTCCTACCTTAGGCATAAGCTTTAAGGCTTCTTCATAGTGTTTATTTTCATAGCTTAAACAGCACATTAATCTTCCACAAAGACCGCTAATATTGCTAGGATTTAATGAAAGACCTTGATTTTTAGCCATTTTTATGGAAACATGTTCAAAATCTCCTGTATTTTTAGTGCAACAACAAGGTCTTCCACAAGGGCCTAAGCCACCTAAAATTTTCACCTCATCTCTTGGTCCAATTTGACGAAGCTCAATTCTTGTTTTAAATTCGCTGGCAAGCGTTTTTACAAGTTCTCTAAAATCCACACGATTATCCGAAGTAAAACTTATTAACATTTTGCTTCTATCCAATGTAAGCTCAACGCTTACAATTTTCATATCAAGGTTAAAGTTTTTTATAATTTCTATAATACGAGATTTATCTTTTCTAGCTTCAACAATATTATCTTCTTTATTCTTTTTATCTTCTTCTGTGGCAATGCGGATAACTTTTTTAAAAGGTTCGTTTTCCTCTTTAATTTCAACTAATTTTTCTTCTGTTGAAACCTTTCCAAGTTCTAATCCACGGGCAGTTTCCACCACTACATAATCACCAAGCTTTAAATTAAAACCTGCTGAATCAAAACTATATATTTTAGGTTGTCCTTCAAAGTTTATTCCTACTTCTTTTACTTGCATATATATTTAACCTCCAAAATTCCTAGCAATAATGTATCAGCAATTAAATTTAAATTACAATTCGATTGAAATTGCTTTTTAGCATTATTTATTTTTTCAAAAATCATGGCTATTCCTTCTTTTGTATAAGTACTGTCCACTCCACTAATTATATTGTTTAATATTTTATCAAAAGCATTTTCAAGTAAATTTAATCTTTCTTCAAATCCATCTTTTTGAGAAAAAATTGCACTATAATTAATTATTTCCTTACTAGATTTCATATTTTCAAGCATATCATTAATAAAATTGCAATTTTTTAAAAAGTTTTGATTTTCATTATATTTAATAGTTTTACCTGGCCATCCCTCACCTTCTAATAAAGCATTTTCATTTATATTTTCGCCATTACTATTTAAATATTTTTTTAAAACATTTTCATCAAATGGCAAAAGCTCAATTTTTTGAGTTCTAGATTGAATAGTTGATAAAACACTTTCAAGTGTAGTAGCATTAATTAAAAAAATAACATTTTTAGGAGGCTCTTCAATGCTTTTTAAAAGTTTATTTTGAGCCTGAGTTGTGGCTTTATTAAAATTGTTTATTATAAAGATTTTTAAACTTGATAGCATAGGTATAACATTTAATTCTTCTATAATCAGTTTAGCATCTTCTACCACAAAATTTTTATTTTTAGGAAAAGATAAAACATCTGGGTGTGTATCATTTAAAATTTTAACACAATTTTCACAATGTTTGCAAACCTCTTTACAATTCAATCTCATTGCGATTAGTTTACAAAATTCTCTATTATAATCTTCATCTGGGCTTGAAATAAGATATGCATGAGAAAGCTTATTAAAATCAATAAGTCTACAAAAATTTTTATAAGATTTACTTGTTTCAATTAACTCTATCATTTCCACTTTTTAAGATTAGCACAATTAAAAAAAAACTTCAAGCAAAACTAGTTCCTTTTAAACCTTAATAACATTTCTTTATCAGTTTCACTTACTCTAAAACTATCTCTACACTTTTGTATCGCTTTATTAATTGTAAATGCATTTAGTTTATTGGATTGTAAAAAGTTTAATGTCTTGTCTCTCTTTTTTGTAAAGCATTCTGCTATAAACCAAGCAATGCACATATTAACATAATATTCTTTTTCACTTTCAAAATCATTTAGAATTTCAAATATTTTATTTAAATATATGTCGCTGCCAATGAATTTAAAAAAAATATCAAAACCTATTCTTCTAACAAATGTTTTTTTGTTTCTAATAAAATTTAGTGCCAAATTAAAAAATTTTTCTTCATTTTCTTTGTTGATATTAAAAGTTAATATATCACAAGACGCCCAATTATCAACTTTATTTGCAAATTTGGTTAAATATTTTTTATAAATTTCAAAATCTTTTATTTTTGAAATTAAAATTCCATTTATTGCAGTGTTGTCATAATAATCCCATAACCATAAATCTAAAAACGATAAAAAATTACCTTTTAAAATTTCTTTTGTTATTCTTTTAAGTTCAGGAGATAAAATAGCTAAAAGTGGCATGTTTGTATTAAGTATTTTTCTTGTCCACTCTACTTTTTCTGGCCTAGCAAAATTTAATAAATAATTTTGAAATTCCTTACCATCTGTTTTATTCCAATCTTCTTTAATTAAATTCATAATCACTCACATAAATTAAATTTTTTTATATTTAATATCCTATATCATTATATTAAATAATAAAATCCATGGCAATAAAAAATCACGGATACCGTGATTTTTTATTTTTTTAATTAAGCTGAATAAGGAAATAATCCTGCAAATATTAAAATACCTGAAAAATCTCCTAAAAGTTCGCTGTTAATTTTAACTTCTATTAAGTTCATAGAGCCTTCTTCATCTTTAATGTCAATTAAATCGTTATTGCATGTAATAGCAACTGTTGCTTGAACTAATGTAGCATTTGATGAAGCACCCGCTGGCACTTGTTCAAATCCGCCTATTAAAGTTTGAATTTGTGTTTTTACAGTTTCTGCATTTGGAAGCATATCAAGCATTGGGTTTTCAAGTAAAGCTTTGAATGTTTCTATATTAGTTTTTATATTTGAAAGCATATCATAATCGCAAAGATAAACTATTTTTTGAACATCAGATAAACCAGCAAATGCTTGTAAACCTGTGGTTAAATTTGTACCAAGGGCAGTAATTTTAGATATTATTTTATCTTTTGTAGAAGTTATACCTAAATTTAAACCATAGGAAGAAGCTGTTTCAATAAGAGTAACTTCCCCATTTAATAATTGTGCTACTGAACCTGTTGCCGTTCCTTCTCCTGTTATATCTTGAACAAAGTTAGCATCAGTAATGTAACCGCCAACTACGCCCGCTACTAAAAGTGCATCATCTAAATTTGAAATCTTGCTTACGCCTGCAAGTCCAACACCATCAAATGCATTTACAACAGCGTTATTGTAATAGCCACTCTTTCTTTCTATTGTTGTGTATTCAGGTTCATTATCATTATTATATCCTGTAAAGAAATTGATGGTTAACTGACTGTCAGTTTCTTTTTTAGCGATTGTATAAGACTTATTATTTCCAACTAAGTAACTTTCATTTGGATTATTTACATTAACAAGATATTCTCCTTGTCTTTCAAGCCACATACCTGGAACATAAACTCTCCAACCATCTTCTTGCCCAATGTTATTTATTGTATAATTTGTTAATGCGTAATTATTAGATTCTCTTCCGAATTGAATTGCAAAATTGAAAACTGAATAAGGTTGACCATCTATTATCTCATCTTTAAGAACCGTTTTGCCTAATGTTTGAATTTGTGGATTAAGTTGTCCTTTTAATTTTGGAACAACAGCAGAAAGCCCATTTACAATAAAGTATCCCTCTGTTCCTGCAACATAATTATCTATAACAACATTTTCACCTAATGTTAAATTAAGATCCATCCAATCTTCACTATAAGCATCTGTAATGGTAGCATCTGTAAAGCAAAGAGCTGCACCACCTGCACGAACTACTTTGAAATTTTCAAGTGTTACATAAGAAGTCCTCCAACCAAAGAGACCTATTCCCCAAGAATCATTTATTAAGGTGTAATTAGCATTTACACCACCACAAGAACCTGTTACATAAACACCTGTATGTGCCTTTAACACAACAACATTGTTTGTGTTAACCATAACAGCACCTCTTCCCATAAATCCTGCAGAAGATGAACCTTGATCAGCTATTACCTGAGCCTCGTCATCTGGAATAATTGGAAGACCTGTATCTGGGGCTGTTGGGAAATTTTCATATAAAATTCCTGTTGAAGTATTACCTTCTAATGTAATGTTGTTGATATTAAAATTAACAATATTTGTTTTTTCTATACCAGTATTATAAGCATCGTTAGTAACTTCTTGAACTTTAAATATGGCTGTTTGAACACTTGCACATGGATATCCACTATCTTGTGTCCACTTTAAAGTATCATGTGAAGAATACCCTGAGGTGATAGTTAAGAAAGGAAGTTCGCTTGCATCTACCTTAAAATAGTTTCCTGACAATGTAACATTTAAACTATCTTGATATGTTTGTAAATCTTGTTCAGTGTATAATCTTGTGTATATATCTCCTGTAACTCCACCATTGCTTGTAAGTTCAGCATAATTTATTAATCTGCCATAAGGATCTAATTGATTTGCTTCAACTTCAACTCTAATATTGCTATGTAATATAATATAATTAATATCTAAATCTTTAAAATATGTTTTTAAATCTGAATGTGTAAATACATTCACTCCTTCAACAACTTTAAAATTAAATGTTACAGCTTGTCTGTTTAAAAAGTTGAATTTTGGAAGAACGGAAACTTGATATGTTTTTCCAACGCTTGTAGATTTAAATTGAAGCGTTCCATCTTGATTTATTGTAAAAACAGATGAATTGTCTTCAATTAAACTATTTTGCCCATTAACAACTTCATATACACTATATACAAGATTTGCATCTTGCAAATTAACAGTTTCAAGATTGTTATTTTGAATAACTATATCAAAATAAAAAGCATTATCTACCCCTACTTCGTAAGGTATAGCATTTGTATTTAAATAATTGATAGCTAAATCTTCATTGTTTAAATTTGCAACTGTATTTAAGTAAGAAGCATAAGCTGTTCCCATTTGAAAGTTATTAATATATTCTACAACTTGTACTGTTTGAGCTTTTGTGATAGCTTTGTCGCCCTCACCAAAATTAAATGTCAAAGTAAACTCACCTAAGCCAGATGTGGTTAATGCTCCGTCTTCAAAGTTTGCAATAGATGTTTCAGAAACAACTAAAACGGCATCAGTATCAATTGCATAATTCATATTGTTATATAAATACAATACATTATCTTCAATACTATAATATTGTGTTCCGCTTATATTTTCAAAAACTAAGTTGTTGTCATTATTTAAATTAACAGACATACCTGTATCTACATTAGCTGGCCAAACAAGTTGAACCCTTGTAGAAACAGCGCGTTCATCTTTTGCTGTTAAAGTTATAAAAACAGATTCATTTCTTTCAAAAGTAACAAGTCCATCTTCATTGACCGTTGCAACGGTAGTGTCTGATGATGTAAAATTAACTGTTTTTTGCGTTGCATTGGCAGGACTTACTGTGTACTCTAATTTAAAGGTATATTTATTTTCTACTATTTCAGTATTGTCATCTGTCATATAATAATATTTATAATCCCCAATATTATCACTTATAGTTCCATTTGCTAGATTAGTCACATTAATAGAAGCAACATAAACATCTTTATTCCTTATATCTGGATTTGAGCCTATAATTGCAATAACTATGATTGCAACAACTGCCACAATGCCTGCTATAATTGGTATGTATTTTTTTGCCATTTTTAATCTCCTTACATTTGAATTTTGTCGAAATATGTTTTTAAATTGATCTGAAATAAGTATAAACGAAGAACAAAGAAAAGTCCAGCGATTAAAGGTAGTTTTAGCATATTTATTATATTCATACCTTGAAAACAAAAATATCCTATTACTGCAACTACAACTGCAATAGCAAGCCCTATTAATAAACAAGTTCCAATATTTTTGTTATCTCTAATGTTCCCTGAGCTTGCATATTCAGTTAAATAAGGGTGAAGCACATCTATTTGCAAGGACCAAAACATGTGTGCTGTGTTTGCAAATAAGAATGTTATAAAAAGAATAAATATACTAAGACCATCAAATTTGGAAGTAAATGCAAGTATTATTACACTTGAAATAATACCCACAAGTGACAACATAAAATTTACAGAAAATTTAGCATAGCAAATTTTGCTTGTATCACTTGGTGCAGTTTTTATTAATCCAAATTCCGAACCTTCACTAGTTATAGCGGAGGCACACATGGTATTAGTTGCAGTTAAGAACATAAGCCCTATTAACAAATTAACAGCAAAGGCAATTGCAATACCATTTAAATTTGTATCGATGGCAGAAATAACTTCATTTATTACATAAAGTAGAACAGGTAAACTTATTATATATAACAAGTGAGAAATAAAAACTTCTGTATTTCTTAAATTTAAAATAATTTCTTTTTTAATAAAAGTAAAAAATGTGTTTTTACTTGGTGTATTATTTTGACTTTTCTTAGGTTTAAATGAGTTTTCAAAGTTTTGACTTGCTATTTTAAAATATAAGAATGCAATTCCAATAGTAAGTCCTGCTAATCCTACAAGTATAGCAACAAATAATAAAAGATTTATCCAAAAATTAATGCTTAACATTACATTAGCTATTATTTCATAAATTGTAGAATAAACATTTACTGAAATTATAAAGTCCTTTAAAAATGCAAAAAATTTATCATATATTGCTACAATTTTAAGAGGTCTTGGAATTATACTTGTAATATATACAAGTAGCCATATAACTAAGGAAGCAATAATTAGTGTTAAAATTATTTTTAATATAGGAATTTTTTTTAATAACTTTTTAAAATACATTAATGGAAGAGAAACTATTGCTCCAATAAAAACAGGTATGAATGGAAGTAAAAAAGTCATAAATATAATAAATATATAGAAAACTACACCTAATTTTAATGCCAAACCAAATGCTATAAAGAATGGGACTAAGAAAAATAAATTCTTTTTAAATTCTGTAATATAAAAAACTGAAAGTTTACTTATAAATATTTCCGCAGGTCTTGCTGGCAAGCTAAATATTACGGTGTTATCTTTTTCCATATAAAGAATATTTGCTAAACCAAACACACAGGCTATAATGCTTATTGCTTGAGTAATAAACAACAAGAATAAGAAAAAGTTTGTATCAATTGGCAAAATTCCTAATTCATTTAAATAATTTAAAATCAAATAAAGTGCAACTGTAATTAAAATACAAACAGCAACTTGTATAATAATAGATATAGAAGTGCTTGTTTTAGTTTTAGCCTTCCTATTTTTTCTATTCTTTAACTGCATTGCAGTTAATGTTTTTATTCTTTCAATCATTACCGCCCTCTATTTTTTATTTTGCAACTTAAATGCAAGTTTTTGAACTTTTTTTAATTCTTTTACATCTTTATCCTTTTGATTTTCAACAAAGCTTAAATACAAATCTTCAAGATTTACATTATTATCTACAAGCTTTTTAACATCAAACACACCTTGAAGCACACCATGCTGAATTATGGCAATTCTATCACAAATTTTTTCTACAACTTCAATAACGTGACTTGAAAAGAACACAATATTTCCCTTACTTGCATGCTCGCGCATACATTCTTTTATTTGATATGCACTGCTTGGGTCTAAACCTGTTAAAGGCTCATCTAATATCCAAACTTTTGGATTATGGATTAATGCGGCAATAACAACAAGTTTTTGTTTCATACCATGGCTATAACTTTTAATTTGATTATCTATAGCATTTTCAAGTTGAAACATTTTTGTATATTTATCTAATCTTTCATCTCTGTCTTCCTTGCTAACCATATAAAGATCGGCAACATAATTTATATATTCTCTACCAGTTAAATTTTCATATACAGCATGATTATCCGACACATACCCCATTTGCAATTTAGCTTGAAGTGGTTGTTTTTCAATATCATATCCGCAGATTTCAATTTTGCCTTCCGTTATACTTTGAATTCCAACCATACACTTTATAAGTGTAGATTTTCCTGCACCATTGTGCCCTAAAAAGCCAAACACTTCTCCGTCATGTATTTCAAGATTGAAATTATCTACTGCTTTATGTTTGTTTAAGCCATAAGTTTTAGAAAAATTAGTTATTTTAATCATATCTACCCCCTCAGGATTTATAGGTTTGGTTATATCACCTATTTCTTTTTTTAGTTTTGCAATTTGAAGTTTGTCAATTTTTCTAAGTTTAAATAGTTCTTTGTAATGGTCTTCCACATTATAGTAAAGTTTATAAATTCCCCAGATTAAGAACATTAAAGCAATATAGCCAATATATACTAATATATCATACAGCCAATAAACTCTATAAATAGTTCCAGAGATATTTATCAGCCATTGAAAATTTACTCTAATATTTTCTAAGAAACCAAGATGACTTGATATTACATCTCCATACAAGAAGAAATAATCTACCGATTGAAATGTATTTATCCATGCATTTGCTATCATCATCGCTACAAAATAACCTGTAAAGATGAAAATTGAGTTGCGCATAAATTTAAAGTTTGGTCTTTCGTAAAGTCCAAGCATCATAGCTAGTACTGGCAAAATTAAAACATAAGCGTGGCAAAACCAAAAATGTATACCAGAATATGATAAAAGCGTTGAGGTTGTATTTGGCATAAACATAGCAAAGAAAGAGCCAATAACATTTACAAAATAAGTAAAATAATAAACACTTTTAACTTTGAATGTAAAAGCTATAAAAATTAAAAAGATAGCAGTATTGCAAAGGTGTAATGGCAAATCTGCAAAAGTAAAGGTAAACACATTCCACGCATAACAAAACAACAACAAAGAACTTGTACTTACAGTTAAAAGCATTGTTCTTTTTGCATCATCATCTTTTTTTCTAAATATAACAAATAATAATATTAATGTTAATATTGTTGCATAAAGAAAAAGTCTATGAGTTAAATTAAAATCTTCAAGTGCAGTTCCAAAAATGCCAAATAGCACTTGGAAAGTTGAAAGCGGAAAACAACTTATTGTTACTGCCCCATAAACTAAAAACATTATTCCAATTTGTTTTTTAGTTGGATATTCTTTATTTTTTAATAAAACAAATAGTTCATATATGGCTATTCCACCAAATAAACCCATTTCTATCATAAATAGTATGGACCTATAATGGAAGAATGAAACTTCTTCTGTTCCAACAAATGCTATAACATTTTGTTTGAAAAATATTAAATTTAAAAGCCACAAAAAAGCAGATATAAAACACACAATATATCTATAAGATTTAGCCTTTGTAAAAGCAGATAAACATGTTATCATAATTGCAGTAAAACTAAACCACCTAAGAATTGCCAAAAATGCCGTCATTGGTTTTGTAAACAAATTAGTATTAAGTGCAATAATATTATCAAAAGCATCAGCAAAAATAATTCTTACTGCAAACATTGCTATAAGACATATAATAAATATTCTATATATTAAATTTTGTTTTTCAGGAAATTTTCTGTTAAACAAAAATAAAAGCAAAAAAACAATTCCGGATAACAATATAAGCGTTAAGTATTCCAATTAACAACCCTCTTTTTTTAGTTTCCCCAAATTGTAACATAAAATTACATAAAAGTCATTAAAAATACCACGATTTAAATTAGAATTTTTATAAGTTTGGTTGAATTTCTTCATTTTTAGGTAGATTTTTTACTTTCTTTTTATAAAAAATAATCATAAAAATCCCAATTAGCATAGATAAAGAACCGAACACAATACCAGAAATTGCATTATATAGATTAGCATTTATAGTTTCTGGAAGCGATAAAAGTGCTATTTGAGTAAGCACAATAGCAATAAAAGCAGAACTTAAATTGCAACATTTAATACCTATCATAAGATAATCATTTTTCTTTGTCGCACTTACAATTCCTCCAATAGAAATTCCAAGTTCAGTAAAGGAAAAAGCAGCTATGACTATACCAATTATTGTATTGTAATTATAAGAATAATCAATAAAGAATAATCTAGACATATACATTATAAAAATAATACTAGCAACTAAAATAAGAATTGCCATTTTTAAAAATTTTTTTAAGCATTCCCTTTCATTGTTGTTTTTAAAATTATTATGAAAAACACGCTTTGTAAAAGCAATCAATATAGTATAAATTCCACTAAGACAAAAATATAATGTATTAAAAAATATCCCAAAAACAATTTTTATACATGCCCATATATAATTATAATACATTGTAACATTTGTTATCTTGGAAGTTCTAAATTTTTTATCATGAATAAAGTTATATATAAGCTCTTTAAATTTCAAATTACCTCTCTTATTGTTTTATTATAACAATGAAGTAAAAAGTTTTCAAGCAAAATTAAAGTCCTTAACAAAGAGGGGTATTGACAATTGACGCAAAAAGTGCTAATATTTATATACAAATTTGAGGTAAATTATGAAAAAATTTAAATTTAAAAAAGAAATTTCTCTTGAAACTAAAATTTTGAACGATAAAAATGAAATTATACGAGATAATGAAAAAGCATTAAAACTTGCAAAATTTATAAAAAATTCAAATGCTTATAACCCAATTTATGACGGAATACACTTTAACGATGGAACAAATTTTAGCATGCTTTTCCCTGTAAATATTTTTTATTATTCAATGTTGAATAATGCCTTTTATGATTATATAAAAAAGTCAGATACAAAAACAGTAAAAATTAAAAAAATAGCAAAAGCTATTTTGTGTGCACCTTTAATGGCAGTAGGTGCGGTTGGTGCAATAGTATTAGAAATTGGTTTATATGCATACGAAGCAATTAATGCAATTTTCAAAGCCCCAAAGTTTTTAGTAAAAAAACTTGCCTATAAAAGATTGCAAAATGCAAAATCAAAAATTAATACTTTAAAAGAAAAAATGAATAAAAATGCTTATTTTATTGAATGTAATGAAAAAGAAGCATTTACAAATTCTAATAAAAATACAAATGAAACTAATTGGCAAACATTAATAGAAAGAGTAAATAAAATTAAACAATCTACCAACACAGCGATACAACCTTACAAACCAAATTTACCAGAAACTATTTGTGAATTATAGGAGTAAATATGTTCATAGAAAAATTAAACAGAAGCGATTTTACAACATTTTGTGAAAGCTTAGGCTTTATGGTAAACAATGAAATTGAAGATATTCAAGTTTTAAAAGGTAAAAAATCCTATTTAGTTTTAGTTAAATATCAAGACGAACTACTAAATAGTGTAAAAAATGAATTATCAAAATATGTTCCTATCTTAAAATTATTAAACACAGCTAGTAAATATGGTGTAGGTAGCACATTAGTTTTTAGTGATTTTAGTTGTAACGACCTTCATAAATCGTATGATAATGAATGGCAAAAATTTTTATCTGATAAATTTCCAAAATATAAAAATGTTTTAGCAAGAAAAAATAATGATTTAAATAAATAATAATTAAAAATTAATATAGATAAAATTACAAAAAAAATAAGCAGAAAATGCTTATTTTTTTAATTTATAGCAGATTTTATCACAACATCAATTAATTGTTTAATTACAAAACTATTTAACACCGAATTTAAAGCATTTGTTTCTATAACATCAAACACGGGAGAAGCAAAACAAAACATGCTATTATTTATTTCCATTAATATTTGAAAAGTATAAACAAATTCATTTAAATCATTTCTAACTTTCAACAAATTAACAAACGCCTTTTTACCTAAAATGTCCATATAATCATAAAATATTGGAATAATAAAGGCAGTTTCTTTTTTGTCTATTAATGCATTTCTTTCTTCAATATTCTTTAAATTGCGCTTTAATTCTGAAATCATGTTATCACCGTTTTCACCATAATTATTTATGGTAATAACATAGGTATTTCCATTATTTAAAACTTTAAATGCAAACAAACAGGGTGCAAAATCAGTAGAAAAAATTTTGTAATCAGGATAACGCTCTTTTTCAATTTTTATCCAATCAGTAGGGAAATTAAATTTAAAGATTATCTCAAACATTTTAGCTCCTAAAATTTTAATAGGTTTAATAATTTTTCTTTTGGTACAGCTAGTAAAAATATTCCAAGTTTAGGGCCTTGATTTTTACCAAGAAGCAAATTATATAAAATTTCAAAATAATGCTTTTGAACTTTCTTTAATTCTTGTGGGTCTAAATTTAAATATTTTATAACAGCATATAACTCTGTTTGAAGCTCATCACTAGTTTTATATTCCTTATCTAAAAGTTCAATAGTTTTATTTATCCAAGATTTTTCTTCCTCTGTTAAAGAATTAAAATATTCTATATTTTTATTTTCAAGCAAATTAACTTGATATTCTTTTCCATAATTTTCTACCCAATAAATTGCTCTTGTCAAACGCTCTTTGTAATAAGAAGATGTGGGGTCCGCGTTTTCTTTTTTCATAAGAGTAGCTAAAAAATCTAAATTAAAGTTTACTATTGGAAGAAAAGTTGCTAAATAGCTAAAGTTTGGATAATTTAAATATGTTTCATCTACATCAGTATAAGATAATATTTCCTTATTTCCCTCATCTATTCTATTTTCAAACATCATTTTAACAAATCTGTCAAACTCGCTATAATATCTTATAACATCATTATCAAGTGCAAGATTAAAGTTTTGCATAGGTTTATATTTTGCATAAAACCATAAAATTTGATGTTTATCATAGACCTTTAATAAATCTGTTAATGTAAGAACATTACCTGTGGAAGAACTCATTTTAGCTCCCCCGCCCTTAATACCTATAAAATTATATGGTTCATAAATAGGAGGAATAAATCCAAAAATTTCCTTTGATATTCTTTCCGCAACATCATGACTTCCATTTGTTGTAGAATGGTCCATTCCACCAGACTCGAAAATTACATTTTCTGCCTGCCATCGCATTGGCCAATCCACTTTCCATTGAAGTTTAATATTTTTAGCTGTAAATATATTTGTTTTTCCAATATGCCCACATGCACATTTATATTCTATTTCCCCAGAATTACTATCATAAGAAACAATTTCCTTTGTTTCTTTGCCACAACTATCGCAATAAATGCTAATAGGATAATATTTTTCTTTCTCTCCTTCTTCTGCATCTTGAGTTCTAAAACTATCTATAATATCGAATATTTCAAAACGCTTATCCATAGCAAGCTTTATTTTTTCTGCATATCTTCCACTTCTATATTCTTTAGCTTGATATATGCACTCTGGCTCTATACCAACAGCTTTAAGTTCTCCTAAAAAACGCTTTTCAAAATATTCAGCATAGCTCTCGTTTTGTGAAAAAGGACTTGGCATATCCACATAGGGCATACCAATATATTTTGAATACTCGCTTGGAATGTTTCCAGGAACTTTTCTAAATCTATCAAATTCATCTAAAGACAATATAAAACGAACATTTTTACCCATATTCTTTAATGCCTTAGCAACAAAAAATGGGGTTACAATTTCGCGAAAATTTCCTATATGCACAAATCCAGACGGACTTACCCCCGAAGCTATTGTATAAACTTTTTCATTTGGTCTTTCTCTAACTATTCTTTCAGCAATTTCATTTGCCCACATAATTTTTCTCCTATTTTTAGTATTTTAATATAATTATCTTTTAATGTCAAGGCGCATACTTATCTTTATCAAATTGAAATGATAATGGTGAACAACTAGGAACGCCAATAATTGGCAAATTGTTAGCTGGCTCAATTCCATAATACAAACCTATAAAAGCTACAACATTTATTCCACTAGTAACACAAACAATATTATCCTCGTTATTATGACTTTTTATTATATCCATTAAAGCCTCGCGAATTCTAAGCTGAGTATCTAGCCAGCTTTCACCTTCCCTGCTTCCATGTTCATTGAACCTTGGCTCTATAATAATTTTTGCATTTAAATATTTGTTGATAATATTTGCAGTTTTTGTACATCTATAAAATTCAGATGTATAAATTTTATCTATCTTTAAATTTGAAGCTTTTAAAAGTTCTGCAGTTAAATTGGCATCCCTTTCACCTAACTCTGTAATATCTTCATCTTGCGACCTAGGAAATTCACGCTTTCTATGAGCATGATGTATGTAAATAATATTCATTTTTTATCCTTTTTTAAAAACTAATATCGCTCCAAAATTGGGTGTGGAACATACTGAAATTAAATTATAGCCCTCACTTTCCATTGAATTACATTTTTCTTCAATTAATTTTGCTCTTTTTTCTATGCTTGCGGTTTTTTTAATAATTTCCGTTTTATACATTGTTTTCTCCTAATTTTTATTATTTTTTTTAGAATTTTCCAAAGTTAATTTAGCAATTTTTTCAACATTTTTTATTCCATATTTTTCATATATTTTTGTAATATCAATATTTACAAGATTTTTTATATCAATTTTTAATAATTTACATGTATTTTCTATTTCTTTTTTAGAACTCGCTTCAATTTCTACAAAAGGTGGTATAAGTGGCCAAAAGTCTATATCTATTTCAACATTATTTAAACTATATTTTATTCTTCTATTTTCTTGCACGCTTCGAGCCTTAAAGCCCAGTTTATTTAAAATCTCATCCGTGGTTTTAAAATCTGATACTATTATTTCACTTTCCTTAGTTCCATCAATTTTTGTCCACAAATTTCTTTTATTGTTAAAGTTGTTTCTTCGACATTAGTTCTAAGTCTTATCCATGAATTTTCTTTTACAGGGTTAAAATCATAACAATTACGAATTTGAATATTATCGCCAATAAATTTCGCACCTAACTTATTTAATTTTTGAATAAAATCTTTTACATTCACATCTAATAATCGTGCTTCATATTCAATTTTCATACTACCTCAAAAATTTTTAGAAATATAATCTATAATATCCACAGAAGCTATTGCCCCATCACTGCAAGCAGTTACAATTTGTCTAAGTCTTTTTTGTCTTACATCTCCTATTGCATAAACACCTTCTACATTTGTACGCATATTTTCATCTGTCAAAATATAGCCATTTTCATCTAAATTTATTTTATCCTGAATTAAATTTGTATCTGGGCGTCTTCCTATTGCAACAAACAGTCCGTCAATTACAATTTCTCTTTCTTTTTTATCTAACTTATTTTCAACTACTACGCTTCTTAGTTTATCATCACCATTTAAACTTTTAACAACAGAATTTAAAACAAATTCTATTTTACCATTTTTTTCATATTCTTTTAACTTTTGAAGTGTATGCACATCTCCCCTAAATTCATCACGCCTATGAATAAGATATATTTTACTTACAATATCAGCTAAGTACAAACAGTCTTCAAAACTTGTGTTTCCTCCTCCTACTACTGCAACAACTTTGTCTTTATAAAAATTTCCGTCACATGTTGCACAATAACTTATACCTTTACCAATATATTTTTTTTCATTTTCTACATCAAGCTGTCTTGCAACCGCCCCCATAGCCAACACGAGTGTTTTACTTTCAAAAGTTCCATCGTATGTTTTAATTTTTTTAATTTTGCTATTTATATCATATTCAATAACATCGGAATAAATAGTTTCTAGCCCTAAATCTGATGCCTGTTCAAACATAAGGTTAGAAAGTTCCATACCATCTATACTTTTAAAGCCAGGATAATTTTCAATTTTTCCTGTTTGTACCACCTGTCCGCCCGGCATATATCTTTCAATTAATAGAACGCTTTTTTTTGCTCTTAAAGCATAAATAGAAGCTGTAAGTCCAGCGGGACCACCGCCAACAATAATAATATCGTACATAAAAAACTCCTCGTTTAGAATATCACATTTTAAAAAAAAATAAAACTAAATAAGTTAAAAATTTTAATAGCATATCTAAAAGTATGTTATAAAATATAATCGACAAGCTTTTATTTAGTAAAATAAATCATAAATAACTAGCTTGGATAAATTTCATCTCAATATAAAACTTAAATAAAAATGCAAGGTGTATACCTCGCATTTTTAAAACAACAAATTTAACGCTTACTAAATTGTGGAGCTTTACGAGCTTTCTTTAAGCCGTATTTCTTTCTTTCCTTGCTTCTTGAATCGCGTGTTAAGAAGCCTGCCTTTTTGAGTTCTGGTCTTAGGTTTTCTTCAGCCTTAATAAGTGCTCTTGAAATACCAAGACTTATTGCACCTGCTTGACCTGTAAGTCCACCACCAATAACATTTACAAAAATATCGTACTTTTCTGTTGTGCTTGTTAATTCTAATGGTTGACGAACGATGAGTTTTAAAACATCGCTTTTAAAATAATTATTGATATCTTCTTTATTGATTACAATTGCACCTTTTCCGTTAGGAATTAATCTAACTCTTGCAATTGCTTTTTTTCTTCTTCCTGTTCCTAAAAATTGAACTTTTTGTTTTAAAGTAGCTTTTCTCTCTGCCATTATTTTCTAGCTCCTTTTAACTCAACTAAAATTGGTTGTTGTGCAATATGGTCGTGTTCTGCACCTTTAAATACTCTAAGGCGAGTTAGCATCTTTCTGCCAAGAGAATTTTTAGGAAGCATTCCTTTAACTGCTTGCATAACAGCTTTTTCTGAGTTTGTTGCCATAAGTGTTTTATAGTCAACTTCTTTTAGGCCACCTACATAGCCTGTGTGCCAACGAAGTTTCTTTTGTGAAAGTTTCTTTCCTGTTAAAACTACATTGTCTGAATTTATTACTATAACATGGTCACCAGCATCAACATTTGGTGTGTAATCAACTTTATTCTTGCCATGAAGAATATCTGCTACTTGACTAGCAAGTCTTCCAAGTGGCATATCTGTTGCATCTACTATATACCATTTTCTTTCAACTTCTGCTGGCTTTGCCATCAATGTTTTCATATTATCCTCCAAAAATATTTGTCCTTCTTTAAAGATATTTGTAGGGGGCTAATCCACAAATAAAAAGCGCCTTAAAGTTAAGACGCATTAAGTTTATACTATTTTTTGTTTATTGTCAACACTATTTAACAATTTTTTTAAACTTTTAAGCAGTTTCCATATTAGCTGTGTTTACTGTATGTTTTACAGAATATCTTTTTTCGTTTACCTCTGCTATTGCTACATTTTCAAATAGCATTTCATTATAATCAAGAACTAAACTATGATATTTTTCTCTATGGTTTCTAAGTTCCTTTGCATAACCTTCATATGCTTTAAGTAATCTGCTTTTAAATTCTTGTTCAGACATTCCACTAGACTTTAACATTAAAGCTAATTTTTCTTTATCTGTTGTAATTTCTTTTGCATTATGTAAATTGTTTACAGCATTTTTTAACTGTTTCTTTTCACTTAAAAGTTCTTCACTAACCTCATCAATCTTTCTTTGGCTAATACCTTTAATTTGCCATTCAGATTTTGCTTTTTCTTCTGCCTTAATTTTTCCCATTTCTCTAAAAGCATTTTCTACCTTTGTCTGCATTTCACCTTTTCCAGCTAAAATATCAGCAAGTTTTGGCTCAAAATGGTCAAATAACAAATTTAAATTGCTATCTAATTCCTTTTGAGTTTTTGATGATTTTATTATTTTTAATGTATCAGAAAAGCCATTTTGAATATAATCTTCAAAAGCTTTACCATCTTTTCCACTTACAATTATAAATCTTCTATTTAATGAATTTAAAAAATGAACTAATTCTACATAATCGCCATCGATATTTTCTTCTAATGGGTACATCTTGTAATTCTCCTTTGTATAAATTAATAATAACAAAAAAAATTGCATAAACCAAGCGTTTTTATGCAATTTTATAAATATTTATGCAAAAATTTTATATAGTAATGTTTATATTACAATTTATTCTTTTTTATTAATATTCAACATTATAAAGATACAACCCACAGGCTGGCATAACCTTTGTAATATGCTTTTGTTCAAAGTTTTTAAGAGCAAAAGCAATATCTTTTAATTCTAATTTATTTTTGCCAACTTCCACAACGCTAGCCACTATTCTTCTAACCATGTTATACAAAAAACCGTTACCTGTAATTTTGAAATAATATTCATCTTCAAATTTATCTATTGTAAAAGAAAAAATTTCTCTTTCAAAATTAATTACACTTGAACCCTCAGAACAAAAGCCTTTAAAATTGTGCTTGCCTAAAAAAAGCTTAGAGGCTTCTATCATTTTATTGTAATCTAATTCATAAGGAACATTTGCAAAATATTCTTCTCGCAATGGGCTTAAAATTTTTCTTGTGTAAAGTTTATATAAATATGTTTTTTTATGTGCACTTGTTCTTGCATTAAAAGAATTATCTACTTGCTTTGCTGAAAGCACTCTTACCCCATTAGGAAGATTTACATTTATTGCAAAAGGAAGCTTATCTAATGCAAAATTTGTATGTGTGTCAAAATGTGCATATTGGCATATTGCATGTACGCCAGCGTCTGTCCTTCCACTTGCAACTAATGTAATTTCTTCTTTTAAAAGATTTCTTAAAGCATTTTCTAATACTTCTTGTACTCCTATCCCTTTTTTTTGCCTTTGCCAGCCATTAAAATATTTACCATTATATTCTATTGTAATTAACACTCTCATAAATTTATTATAACATAAATGTAAAAATTTTTATAATTTTTGAATAATATTTTTAAAACTACATAAATTAATAGTGTAAAGAAAGTTATTTCTTTACCTAGCAAAACAGCAGAACATTATAAATCTCTGCTGTTTTTGCATGCCCATGCGCTGGCACTAAAAGTGCCAAGCGGGCTTTAAAAAAGCCCGCTTGCGGAGAAATAAATTTCTCCGCGCGCATGGGCATTTTTTTTATATAATCTATTAAAAGTCTATTTTTAAATATTTTATTTATAAAAGCCTTAAAAATTTGACAACGCTCTTTTAATAACCTTTTAAAACCTTTATTCATCAAACTTTTCTAGTCTATTCAATCTATTTTTAGCATTTTCTTCACTTTGTTTAAAAAGTTCATCAGCTAAGTTTTTATCCTTTTTATACATTGAAGTAAAGCGAGTTTCACCATTTAAAAATTCAATATAATTTTTACTTGGTTTGCTATCTAAACTGAATTTATCTTCGCCATCAGGATTAAATCTAAATAAATTCCAATACCCTGTTTCTACAGCCTTTTTCATTTCCCCATAACTATTAGACATATCAAATCCATGATTTATACAAGGTGCATAAGCAATTATTATACTTGGACCTTTATGTTCTTCTGCTTCTTTAAACGCTTTAATGCACTGACTAGGGTCAGCACCCAATGAAACTGAAGCCACATATACATTTGAATATGCCATTGCCATGTATGCTAAATCTTTCTTGTTAGTACGCTTTCCACCCATTGCAAATTTTGCAAAAGCACCTTTCGTTGTAGCCTTTGAACTTTGCCCACCAGTATTAGAATAAACTTCGGTATCTAAAACTAAAATGTTTACATCTTCATTAGAAGCAAGCACATGGTCAAGCCCTCCATAACCGATATCATAAGCCCAACCATCACCACCAATAATCCAAACACTCTTTTTAGCAAGCATATCTTTTTGCTCTAATATACTATTTGCTAATTCTCCGCCGTCAGATTGAAGTGCTGAAATAATTTCATCACATTTTTCATAACTTAGATTATTCTGATTTTTTAACCAAAGGTTTGCTAATTCCTTTAATCTTTCATCTTTTGAAGTGTTTACAAGCTCATTGAATTTATTTTCAAGTTCACTTTTTTGACTATTGATTCCAAGCCTTATACCCATACCAAACTCTGCATTGTCTTCAAATAAACTATTAGCCCAGCTAGGACCATGCCCACTAGCATTAGTTGTGTAAGGACAAGCTGGACTTGAGCCACCATAAATACTAGAACAACCCGTAGCATTTGCTATTATCATGCTATCGCCAAATAATTGAGTAGCAAGTTTAATATAAGGAGTTTCACCACAACCGCCACATGCATAGTTATATTCAAAATAAACATCACTAAATTGTAAGCCTTTTGGTGAAGAATTGCCAAACGGGTGACTTGCACGCGGTAGCTTATTTGAATACTCTGAATTTTGTATTTCTTTATCTAAAATGTTTGTAGAAAGCGTCATATCTAGCGCCTTAGTAGGACAAAGGTTTGCACAAACTCCGCAACCTGTACAATCTAGCGGACTAAGCTGAAGCCTATAACTAGCTCCCTTTACTCCAATTGCAGATTTTGTAACAAAAGTGTCTGGTTTGTTTACAAGCTTATCATCTTCTACAAGTACAGCCCTTATCGCAGAATGAGGACAAGCTAGTACACAAAGCCCACATTGAACACATTTTTCACTATTCCAATTAGGGCATTCAAGCGCAATTCCACGCTTTTCAAATTTAGTTGTACCTGTTGGAACAAAACCTCTAGGGTCGAAAGCAGAAACTTTAAGTTCGTTACCTTTAAGCTCGTTTATTGGCTTTATAAAGTTATCATAATAATCATTAACCTTTTTTTCTGCATAGTGCTTACCAACCAATTTATCTACATCTATTTTAACAAGCCCGCTAAGCCCTGCATCTATTGCTTTATAGTTGCTATCTACTACCGCATCACCTTTCTTACCATAAGTTTTTTTAACAGCAATTTTCATAGCTTCAACTGCCTTAGAATAATCCATTATGTTAGAAAGTTTAAAGAAAGCGGACTGCATTATAACATTAATTTTATTTTTAAGCCCACATTCTTTTGCAATTTTCTGAGCGTTGATAACATATAAACTAGCTTTTGCTTTTTTTAAGGCATTTACAAAATAGTCAGGCAAATCAGAAGAAAGCCCGTTTTGGTCTAAAATAGTATTTAAAAGCACAATACCATTATTATTTAATCCTTTCAAAACATCATATCTTCCTACAAAGCTATAGTTGTGTATTGCAATAAAATCTGCATTTGTTAATGTATAAGTAGATTTTATAGGAGTATCTGATATTCTTAAATGTGATATTGTAATACTGCCAGATTTTTTAGAATCGTACTCAAAAAAGCCTTGTGTATATTTATTTGTGTTTTCACCGATAATTTTTATGCTGTTTTTGTTTGCACTTACTGTTCCGTCACTTCCAAGTCCAAAAAATTTAAATTCTATATTGTCATGAGCAATTTTAAAATCATTAACTTTTAAAGATAGATTTGTAACATCGTCTTCAATTCCAACTGTAAAATTTACCTTCGGATTTTTTTGCATTAGATTATCAAAAACAGCTTTTACGCAAGCTGGAGTAAATTCTTTGCTACCAAGACCATATCTTCCTCCAATAACATTTACCTTTAAATCACTTTTTAATAACGAAGTAACAACATCGCAGTATAGTGGCTCGCCAACACCACCACTTTCCTTAGTTCTATCTAATACTGCAATATTTTTTACAGTTGTTGGTATTTCTTCTATTAATGCTTTACTATTAAAAGGTCTATAAAGTCTAACTTTAATTAACCCAACTTTTTCACCTAAGCTATTTAAATATTTTATAGTTTCTTCCGCAGTTTCCGCACCACTTCCCATCATAATAATTATTCTTTCTGCATCTTTGGCTCCAAAATATTCAAACGGCTTATATTTTCTTCCAGTTATACTTTCAACCTTTTTCATTGCTGAAAGCACTTCATTATAAGCATTATCATAAAATCTATTACATGCTTCTCTATTTTGAAAATATATATCAGGATTTTGAGCTGTACCCTGTTGGTGTGGATGTTCGGGATTAAGTGCCCTAGCCTTAAATTCTTTTATTTTATCATAAGGCAATATTTTTTTTATATCTTCCTCATCAATTTCATAAATTTTTTGTACTTCATGAGAAGTTCTAAATCAAAAAAAAAAATGTATGAAGGGCAAACTAGAATTCAAACTTGCAATGTGAGCAACTAACGCAAGGTCTAAACATTCTTGAACACTTCCAGAGCATAACATACAAAAACCCGTGCTTCTTGTAGCCATCACATCAGAATGGTCACCAAAAATAGACAATGCATGTGTTGCCAATGCACGCGCAGAAACATGAAATACGGTAGGTAAAAGCTCACCTGCAATCTTGTACATATTTGGTATCATTAAAAGCAAACCCTGACTTGCTGTGAAAGTTGTAGTTAATGCCCCGCTAGCAAGTGAACCATGAACAGCACCACTAACACCCGCTTCGGATTGCATCTCTCTTACAATAAGCCTTTTATTTAAAAAATTAAGTTTTCCGTTCTCACTCCATTCGTCGCATAGTTCCGCCATAACAGATGATGGCGTTATTGGATAAATTTCTGCAACCTCACTTAAATAGTAAGCAATCTTAGCGGAAGCAGTATTACCATCTACATTTATAGTTTTCATTTTATACCTCTAAATAAAATTATAATGATAAAGTTTTTTATAGTCAAACATTTATAACAAAAAAAGCGCCTCGTTTTATAGGCGCTTGTGCGAGGAAGCCTTATAGCTATTCGCAAGTTTATTTTATGTACTTTGTTATAAAATATTCAAATTTTTTAATTTATATTAGATTTTATAAACTTTACTAAATCTTTTGGCTCAAAATTCATGTATTTAATAACATCTTTACCTTTTCCACTAGCTCCAAATTTAGTTATACCAAAAAATTTTCCACCAAAAACATTTAACCATTTATAATCATTGGAAGCTTCTACACAAAATCTATTATTTATTTCATGCTTTAAAATAGATTTTTTATATTTATCAGTTTGTCTTTCAAACACTTCAATGCTTGGAACGCTAACAATTACGCAAGATATATTATCCTTATTTAAAAGCTCTTTTGCTTTTAAAGCTAATCCCACTTCACTTCCGCTAGTAAATAAAATTACATCAGGCTTATCATCTTCAACTAAAACATAAGCCCCACAAGTAGCACCCTCAAAACTGCTATTTATTTCTGGCAAAGCCTGTTTAGCTATAACTATTGCACATGGTTTTTTGTTTTCATAAGCCATACTATACACTGCCATAAGTTCATTAGTATCAGCAGGTCTATAAACAGTAAGATTTGGAATAGCACGAATTTGAGTTAATTGTTCAACAGGTTGATGTGTTGGTCCATCTTCGCCAACAATAATGCTATCATGTGTAAATATGTGCATAACAGGCAAATTCATAAGCCCTGCCATACGCAAAGCTGGAATTTCGTAGTTTGAAAAAGAAAGAAATGTAGAACAAAATGTGCTAGCACCTGCATATAATGCAATCCCATTTGTAATTGCTCCCATAGCATGTTCACGAACGCCATAATGAATGTTCCTTCCCCTATAATTTATTTCAGAGAAATCTCCTCCATCATCAATATATGCTAGCGTAGAAGGAGCAACATCAGCTGTTCCACCCATAAATGATGTCAAATTTTTTGCAACCTGATTTAATACAATATGATTAGCCTCTCGCATAGGCATATTTTCTGTAAACTTACCCTTACAAAGCTTAGGCAAATTTAATTTAGATCTATTGAAATAATCAAAAAACTGCTGACACAAATCTGGATGAGTATTCTTATAAAGTACAACTTGCTTTTCCCATTTAAAATATTCCACTTTTGCTCTTCTATGTGCACGGTAGCAATATTCCTTTACATCTTCATCAACTTTAAAATTGCCTTCAACTTCCAAATTTTGTTTTAACATTTCAAGTTCTTCATTTGTTAAAGGCTTACCATGTATTAAATTAGAACCTGCATGAACGCTTCCATATCCAATTTGTGTTTTAAAGATTATAATAGTAGGCTTTTTCTTGCTCTTTTTCGCTCTAAATATTGCTTTTGTTATACTTAAATAGCTATTGCCATTATTAACTGTTATAACATTCCAGCCCATAGCTTTAAATTTTTGTTTTGTATTTTCCGAGTTGGATATATTTAATTTTCCATCTATTGTAATTTGATTACAATCATAAAGAAGAATTAACTTATTTAACTTTAAATTTCCAGCAAGACTGCAAGCCTCTTGCGCCACCCCTTCCATTAAGCAACCATCTCCAACAAAGCAGTATGTAAAATTATCTATTATATTAAATTTTTGTACATTAAATCGCTCTGCCAATGATTTTTGTGCTATTGCAAGTCCAACTGCATTAGCAACTCCCTGACCTAATGGCCCCGTACTAGTTTCAACGCCATCTGTAACTCCATATTCAGGGTGCCCAGGTGTTTTAGAACCCAACTTTCTAAAATTTTTTAAATCCTCAATGCTTACATCAAAACCAAACATATGTAAATAAGCATAGTACAATGCACTAGCATGCCCCGCAGATAATACAAAACGATCTCTATTAATATATTTATTTGAATAAAAATTATAATGGTCTTTAAAAAGTGCATATAGTATTGGTGCAGCTCCAAGTGCAACACCAGTGTGCCCAGAGTTTGCCCTATTTATCATTTCAGCAGATAAAACCCTTGCCGTATTTATGCACTTTTGATTAATTTTCATCTATTGTCTCCTTTTAGTTTTGACATTATTAAATTATAACATTTTTCAATATTATTTTCACTATTTTCTATAAAAATATGACAATCATTTTTTAAAAGAGCTATTCTATCCTGCATAACTATATCATCAATATCATCTGCCTTAAAAGGCTTAATAAATATATTTATGTTTCCAGCTTTAAAAAAATCACGATTGGTTACAAATATGTCGTAAGGGATATTAACAACAGAGTTCTCATATTCTGAAACATTTCTAACTGTTTTTCGCTCTTCCTTTTCTATATATTCCTTTACACACCTTAAAAGTGCTTCCTTACTATTAACTAAATCGTACTCAATCAATTCTTTAACATCAACAAAAAACATATCTAACTTGTCTGCAAGATATATGCAAAGCTTTTTATTAAACTCTTTTTCAAACCCTATAATTACCAAATTAGGTTTCATACTTCTACCTAAGATTAATATTAGCATAAAATAATCAATTAATCCAAGCAAAAAATATAAGATTTTTTGTTTAAAAAATTACACTTTATAAAAAAGTGTATATTTTTTTATATTATCGGAGTTTTGAGGGAATACAAGCGAAGCATATAGCCAATCAAAACTGATGTTTATTCAAATTGTGATGCCTTGATATATCAAGGTGAGTTTGCATAAGCAAACTTGTTTTATAAAAATTGTGGAAGTTCTAGTTCAAAAAGAAACAATAGTTTTTCTAAGTAACATCCACTTGGGAAAAAAGCTTGCGAGCAAAACACATAACAAAGTTTTTAAGACAAGTACTTTAAAAATAAAATACTTTATTAACAGTTATTTCAAGGCACGGAAGTGCTTGTGGCTTGCCACAAGCAAAAAACTGCACAAAGTGCAGTTTTTAAAATTTTGCTTTGCAAAATTTACTTCCGTGCTATTTAGCTTTCTTCTTTTTTCCAATTGTAAAAATAATAACCAACCCAACCGAACCAACTAAAATAACTAATTGATACCATTCAATCTTAAATCCTTTTGTAATGGTGCCTAAAACAGCAGAAATTGTACCATCTTCACTAACACCTATAACAATATTGCCGTTCAAGTCTGTTCTATAAATATTTTTAGTTCCATTGTTTTGAAGCCTATTTAAAACTGTTTTACTTGGGTGACCATATTCCTTTCCGTCTGTACATATAACCGCATAACTCGGAGTTGTAGCCTTAATAAAGTCTTCTGTAGAAGAAGTATCGCTACCATGATGTCCTACTTTTAAGATGTCTATATCCAATACACTAGTAGCATATTCCCCACTATAATCGCTATACAAGTCTAGCAGAGAATCTTCAACCTCCTTTTCTGCATCACCTGTAAACATTGTTTTAACTCCTGCATAAGTTAAAATCATAACAGGAGAATAATTATTAGTATCGGAAAAAGTAGTTTCAACTGGAGCTATAAAGTTTATATTAAAATCAGAAAAATTGATATCAGAATTTACGGTAAAAAACTCAACTTCACAATTTTCTTTCTCCAAAGCATTCACAAATTTTTGAAAAACTTGCGTAGTTACAATATTATTTTTATTTGTTATATTATTTTCAGTTGCCTCCTGCTCTGTGAATTGATATGGTCTAAAACATTTTTCAATTTTGTATGTATTTAAAACAATTTCCGCACCTCCCACATGGTCAGCGTCAGAATGTGTAAGAATAAAGTAATCAAAAACTTTTTCTTCGCCATTTTCAAAAAAATTATTATCTAAATAGGAAATAAGTGCTTCACGAGATGTATTATTGTTGTCACCACTATCAATGAGCATATGTTCACCATTTGGAAGTTCAATAGCTATTGCATCTGCATTGCCAACATTTATAAAGTGCATAATAAGTTTGGAATTGGAAATATCATCAGATACTTCTGGATATAAAACTGAATTTAAATAATTTTCAATCTGCTCTCTAACAAAATAGGTTGAAAGAAGTAGCCCAACAAAAATTAGAGCAATTAAACATCTAATAAATAAACCTTTATAATTTTTTTCTTTTGCCATTATATAATCTCAAAATTCTCCTCATGTAATTCAACTTTCTTTTTAGGTGCTCTTCCCTGAAATAACGCAAGAACATCTGGCATTTTATCTATCGCCTCGCGGTAACCCTCCTCAATCATGTCAAGATAACCTTCCGTACTAGTAGATTTAAATCTCTTAGTTTCAGGTTTTAAAATTACATCACCATTTACATAACCTTTTACTACATTTCCTTTCATTAAAATTCTAATAGCACAAGCTAAAACATCTAACATTTTAGTAGAAGAAGTCCCATAAGTTCTAGATTTATTTACATCAACTGCAACAACATAATCACAGCCCATAAGTTTAGGGATATCTGCTGGCATTGTATTTTGAAGTCCGCCATCACATAAAAGCCTATCACCAAATTCTACTGGTTGAAATATTCCGGGAACACAACAACTACCTGCCACTGCTTTTGCAAGATTTCCTTTTGTAATACACACTTCATTGGTAGATTTTATATCCACTGCCACCGCAGAAAAAGGTTTTTTCAAGTCTTCTATATTTATATCTCCTAAGTTGTCCGTAATAATTTTTTCAATCCCATCAGTTTTAGAAGGTACAAAAAAAAGTTTGCTAGTTCTAATATCCTTAGTTTTTATAGTTTTTGCAACATCAAAAATTTGTTTGTAATTATATCCAGCAGCATAGAAAGCTCCTACTAAACTTCCAGCACTAGTACCACAAACATAATCAAAGTCTAATCCATATTCTTCAAACGCTTTTAAGGCACCCAAGTGAGAAAAGCCTCTTGCACCTCCTCCCCCAAGAGCTAACCCTATTTTTAGTTTTCTTTTTTTAAAACCTGCAAAACTTAAAAATCTCATAGTACTATATTATCACAAAAAAAATATTTCCGCCACAATTAACGGAAATATTTTTTATAAATTATATTAGTTTTCTGTATTATTTTGAGGAACTTCATTAGTTTCTTCTTGCTTTTGCTCATTAGAAGCTACTTCTTCAACTTTTTCTTCAGCGTTAGCAACCTCTTCTTGTGGTTGAGTTTCTTCTACAACTTCTTCTTTTGCACCAGCATCTTCTTCTGCTTTAAGTTTAGCTATTGCTGTTTCAACTTCTGCAATATCTGCTTTAATCTCTTTATTTACAGTAGTTAAAATTCTATTTGTAGTTTCAAGTATTGGATATCTTTCCTTATTAGCTGCTATAACTTCTTCGCAATGTTGAACAGAAAGTCTTAAACCATCAAGTAAATCTAAGTCTTCAGCAAGTTTTTTAGCCTTTTCTTCGTCGATGTCTACATAATTGTTAACGCCATAAAGCACAACTTTTTGTTTAGCAACAAGTGCTTCTTTTCTTCTAAGTTTCTTCTTGTCGTTATCTAAGTTTTTCTTAACTCTCATTAAAGGTAAGAATTCTTTCTTGTTAGCTTTAAGGTCTTTTTCATTTGCCTTTAATCTTTCTTTTAAAACTTCCAAACGAGCTTCATATTCTTTCAAAGTCATCATTGGAACAAATTCTTCCTTAGTTTCAGTAGCTTCAAAAAGATTTTCAAGAGCAGCTCTTTCTTCCTTCCATTTGTTCTTTTCTTGTTCAGTTTGTTCTTTTAATGCTTCATATTCAGCTCTTTGTTGTTCAAGTTCTTTTCTTAACTCTTCAATTTCTGCTAAAGCTTCTTCGTCAACTTTTTCAGATTGTTCTTCAGTAGCTTCATTTTCTACTTTTTCTTCATTATTTGTTTGCTCTTCGTTGAAAATAGAAACTTGACCATCAAGTTGTTCTTCAGACTTTTCTTCAGGTTTTTCTTCATTTTGAGCTTCATCTTCTTGAACGCCAAAATTAAAGTCTTCATCATCAAAGAAGAAATCATTTAAGTCTATATCATCGTCAGCAGACTCTTCTTTAACAATATTCTGTCTTTCTTCAATAGCTTTTAAATTATTTTGCTTATATTCTTCTTCAGCCTTTCTAAGTTCGTCAAAATTATCAGCTTTTGGTTCTTCTTGGAAGCCCAACTCTAAACGCTCTTTTTCAGCAAGGTCTTCATCAACAGTTTTAACCTCTTCCTCTTTTTCTTCTTTAACAGGTTCAGGTTTTACCTCTTGAACAGGAACAAACTTATGCTCTTCAACCTTGGTTTCTTCCTTTAAAACTTCAGGGCGACTTTCTTTTTCTTTTTTCTTATCTTCAGTTTTAGGATCAAGAATAGAAAGTAATAAATCACCTAAAAAGAAGATGATAAATCCACCTGCAATGATAATTGCTATAATAGCAAGCACATTAACAAGTGCACTCCCGAAGTCTACAAATGATAATAAAGATACTAAATTATTCATAAACTAACCTCTTTTTTTAATGTACCTACATTTTAGCACATGCTAATTGGATTTGCAATACCCTATTTAAAAATTTTTAAAATTTTGATATAAAAACATGAAAATTTATGAAAAAAGCAAGCAAAATGTTAAAATTTGCCTGCTTTATGATAAGTTGTAAAACATTAACCTTGTAATCCCCTAGATTGCCTATCCATATCTTCAACCACAATATCAAAGATTTCGCCTAATGTAGAACAATATTCTAGAACTTCCCAAGGGCTGTCTGTATGAAAATGAATTTTTATTAACTCCTCATCTCCTACAACTAAAAGACAGTCTCCTTTAAAGTGTGTATTAAAATATTCACGAATATTATCTTCATTCAAATTTTTACCTTCAATTAAAAGCTGAGTATCATATTTGTTTTCCAAAATTTTTATCTCCTTTTATAATATTATTATACTAAATATATATCAAATTTACAAATAAAAATTAATGAAATTAAAATTTAACATAAGTTAATAAAATTTATATCCATATACTTACTAAAAAATGTTTTAACAAAAAATGCCAGCAAAAAGCTAGCACATATTTATTTTATATATTTTATATTAAAATCTGTTGTATTAAAGTTTTCATCTAATATTATGTTTGCTTCAAATTTTTTTCCTTCTATTAAAGAATTAAGCCACAGCCTGTCATCTGAAAACATTTTTTCAAATGGAAGATTTTTTAACTCAAACCATTTTGGTTTCATTTCTTCTGTTTCTATCAACTCTCCAATATAATTAGAGGCAACAAAAACATAGGTGTCTTCCTTTTCTTTTTCACCCTTATAAAAAAAGTCAAAATGAATAGTTGCGCGTTGTTCAAAGTCTATTGGTGTAACACCAATCTCCTCCATAGTTTCACGAAGCATAGCTTGTTCTATACTTTCGTCATTTTCTATCTTGCCACCAACCCCATTTAATTTTCCAACTCCAAAACCGCGTTTTTTCTCTGCAAGTAAAATTTTGTTATCTTTAATAATATAGAGAAGTGTTGTTCTTATCTTTCGCATAATTTCTCCATTAAAATTGGTGGAAGCGGCGGGAATTGAACCCGCGTCCGAAAAAGGCAAAATTTGCTTTTCTACGATGTGTAGTTTATGCTCTTTTATCTTACAAAAACATAATCATAAACAAGTATGCTTTTGCCAGCGCTTTAAAATTTTTTAAAACAAAACAGCACTAAATTTGTTTTAAAGGCTCACGAAATTTGAACGCTTTGCCCTAAACTCGTGCGCATTTAGGAAAGCGTGTTGTGCGCTTAGGCAGCAACTAAATTTTCGCTATAATCTGCGTTTATTTTTTTGTGGCTTTTAAGGCAGAATCCACACTGCCACACGCTTTATGCAAATTTTACTACTTCCCCGTCGAAACCTGTTCGCCCCCATGTTAAAATTTTTTAGAAATACGCCTAATTTCCATTTCCGCAGACTTATTTTTTAAGTCCTCACGCTTGTCGTAAAGTTTTTTGCCTTTACCAACTCCGCCTTCAAGTTTTACCAGCCCATTTTTTATATAAATTTTTAAAGGAACAAGAGTGCAACCAGCAACTTCTGATTTTTTAAAAAGTTTTAATATTTCTGACTTGTTTAATAAAAGCTTTCTGGTACGCTTTTCATTTGGAGCAAAAGATGAAGTTTTATCGTATTGCTTAATATAAGCATTCTTTAAAAAAGCTTCACCATCTTTAATTTGGATAAAAGCTTCATTTATGCTTATTCCGCCTTCTCTGACTGATTTTACTTCACTTCCCTCTAACACTATTCCAGCCTCGAAATTATCTGAAATAAAATAATTATGAAGAGCTTTCTTATTAACTGCAATAGTCTTCATCATATATATATTATAGCATAATTTTAAAAAAATTCAACAGGTTTTCCTGTTGAATTTTAGTTTACTTTTCAATTCCCGCATCTTTTTGAGATTGAACATAACGATTAACCATTTCTTTAATCTTTTTAGCATCAGATAAAGATTTAATTTTAGCTTTAATATCTTCAGTTGGAGCATATCCCCTTAAAGCATCTTGATAAGCCATTGTTTCTTCAATAAACTCTTTTCTTCTTTCTTCCAAAGGTTTTACAAGCCCAAGTTTTACTTTTTTAGCTTCAACTATTTTTCCACTTACAGCTTTTATATCCTTTCTGTCACTACTTTTTCCAAAGAATTGTTTTGCGTGAGTAAGTTGATTATATATATCTGAAAGCACATCTTTAATTTGACCTTTTTCTTTTCTAAATTGGCTTACAATTTCCTTGCATGCACTTTCAAGCTCTTTAACAACCGCTTTATCAAAAATAGTTTTTAAAGTTCTTTCTGAAACTCCATCTTTAACTTGTGTTTTCCCGCCAAACAATGATTTTTTATGATCTATTTTACCTTCAATAGCCTTAATATAAGCCTTATTTTCATTTTCTTCTAAAAGTTTTGCTACAAATTGTTCTAATGTTATTTCTGGCAATTTAGGTTCAACTTTCCCTGGAAGAATTATAACATCTGGCTTTTCTTCCACTTTACCTGGTAAATGAATTACATCTGGCACTTTTTTGTCTATTTTTAACCCTTCTCCAAGTTCATCTACCATATCATCTGCAAAATCAAAAATAGATTTTTCTGAAGGTTTTTCTTCTCCTTCAAGCCTTATCATAGTTTCAGTTCCTGGAATTTGTTTTTTAGTATCGTATTTTTCCTGTTCTCTTTTCATATCTTTAGCAAAATTATTTTCCTCTTGAGTTTCGTCGTAATAAGTAACTTTTCCTAAAATTTCATCTGCATCTTTTTGTGAAACTTCCTGTGTAAACATATAGTTTTTTCTTTCTCCAAAAAGCACTTCATAAAGATTTGTTGGATTTTTTGTATAAGTATAACCTAACTTAGTTAATGTTTTAACTATATCACTTGGAGATTTTCCACTCTTTTTCAAAAATTTTGCAACAGCCTTTTCTGCTTGTGAAGAAATTAAATTTATTGTTTCCTTGTTTGCATTTCCAAGAGCAGCTATGGTGTTAGATAGTTGAAGCCTTAAAGCATTGTCGATTTTTCTATTGAAGTTAACACCTAAATCATAACTTTCAGCAATAAACATTGTAGTTAAAAGTTCGGTTGCAAATTTAACTCTATCAGGATTTGTTGTATTTTTGAATTTATCCTTTATTGCATTTTTAGCTAACAAATTAAATACTTGCACTAATTTATCAGCTTCGCTAACTTTTTCTCCACCAAATCTTCCCGCAAGCCTTATTGTACCACCAAAGTAAGATATAGGCTTAGAAATTCTTTCATCATCTTTTACTTTAACTTTAAAAGCCCTTTCAATTTCATTAATTACACTTTTAAAATTAGGGCATGTTTTTTCACTTTGTGTAAAATATTTCTTAACAGCTCCAACAGTTCCTGTTAAAGGATACCTGATTGATAAAGATTTATCTCTTACAACAAAAGAAGAGTATCCACGATCTGCATACTTTGGCACACCAATCATGACATCATCACCAGAAAAAGAATTAACCATTCCCATAAGCTCTGGGTCAGCAGTAGTTTGAAACCTTTTTATAAGTTTTGTTCCATCTACGCTTCTAGATCTATCATAGCCCATCAAAGTGATTGCATCTTCTCCTAGTTCAAGATAATCTTGTAAATCAGTATAAGTATCTTTTGTCATTAAGTCTTTATACAACATAAAAACCCTCCTACTACTTGTAAGTATTATATCACTATAATACCACAATTTCAAGAGGGTTTTAAACATTTTTTTAATCTTGACTAAAAATTCTTTTTACATAGTCATAAGCAACAATCTGCACCATTGTTCTACTCATAGGTCCTGTAATCAAGAAAGCCTGACCTACACCTGCGGTAACAATGCTATTTTGCTCTTCCTCATTAATTTCACCAGACTTTCTATAAAGCTCTACTAAGTCGTTCATATCGTTTGGTGAAAGCGAGAAAATAAATGAATATTGGCTGGCGTTAATAACCGCGGTAGACTGACGCTGAATTTCTTGTGAACCAACGAAGTCCTTAATATTTTGCGTAATAACAATTTGCATTCCATTATACTTACGAATACGCTTTGCCATTTGCGCCATGAAATCTAGCGCTATTGGATAGTTTGGATTAATGAAAACGTGCGCTTCATCAACAGCTATAACTATTTTACGCTTTATATTAAACCTTTCATTAAAATCCTTGTTTTTTATAATTTCGTTATCAAGATATTTGAATACAAGAAGCATTTGAGCGTTTGCTATAACTTGGTTTCTGTTTGCAAGAAGAGAACGGAAATTGAATGTAACAAAATTTTCTTTTGTTTCCATACTAGTTGGACCATTCCAAAGATTAGAGTTTCTTCCTCCGCTAGCAAACTTTTTAACATAAGTTTCAACTGTCATGTAGTTCTTTCTTTCGTACTCAGTTTTTGCTGTGTCAATTTTGTTTAATATATACTTATATAAATCATCAAATATAGGGAAATCTTCAGGTTTAAGCTTAGAAAGTTCTACCCCAGGGCCAATTCCCTTTTGCTTATAAACTTCTACAACCGCAGAGTTTAAAATTTCAAATGATTCACTATTCATTCCTTCCATAATAACTTTAAAGAATTGTTCCAAAAACTGTAAGTGGATAGAATAAGAATCATCATCTCCACCCTCATCGGCTTCAAGAGAAGTGATAATATGGAAAGGATTTATAATTCCCATTGCAGAAGAACCTACATCAATCCATTTACCTCTAAGGTTTTTAGATAGCTGAGTATATTCATCTTCTGGGTCAAGAATAAACACCTTTGTATTATCCGCGGCAAAGTTAGCAAGTAGTGTTTTAGTAGCATAGGATTTACCAGAACCAGATTTTCCTATAATCATCATATTACTATTAACTCTTTACCTATCTCTTTTAAAGAAATCTACAAACACAGGGAATTCGTTATATCCAATATAGAAACCATTAGGGTCTTGAAGTGCACTTGATACAAATGGGAAAATAGCAGCCAAAGTTGTTGTTGGTATTCCGCGTTTGGTATTTTCCACATTATCTCTCATAGAAATATTTGAGCTAATAAATGCATCAACTTGACGACCAAACATTTCGGAATATTTAAATCCTTGTTGCTTTAAGATAGCTCTAACCTCTTTTCTTGCAGGTTCTTCACATGTAATAAAAATATTTACATCATAAAGTTGTTGGTTATTGTTTTTTAAACCTGCAAGTAACTCCCTTAAAGTTTGAAGGTGTGTTTGATTTTCAATTTGTCTACTACTTCTAGCCACTTTTGCAACTTTTGTTTCCATTTCCATTATGGCTTTATCTAATGCACGCTCTGCTTTAAATTTTTGAACAGGTTTAATTTTTGTTATAACTCTTGTTCTATCAAGCCTATAAAATGGATATCCCCAAGCATTTGGAACTTGAAGTGGATAATCGCTTATAACAAATTGTCTATAAGGTTTGTCGTCTATAATAACTCTGCTAGCCTGAAATCTTATTTTATTAGGTGTAGCCCAATCAACATGTTTTGAAAACGGCAAGCTTTCAAGTTCACGCTCGTCAAACTCTTTTCCAAATGTAGCACGAAGAAAAACTGCTAAATCGTTACCAACTATTCTTTCTGTGTGCATTGGTGTAGGTGAATTTTGAAGTGTGCTCATTATACCATTTATTGTATTTTCTAAAAGCTCTTTATCTTTATCATAAACAACAACATAAAAATGGTCTTTAAAAATTTTTTCATCACGGTTCATAGTTTCCATTCTAGAAACTCTTTCTTCAAACACACCAGCACGAACTTCAACTTCCTCTGGTTTAATTTCCCCCTCATATTGAAGCTCTAAAAGATTATCATACTTTTTATCTTCATTATAAATATAAGAGTCTAAAATCATAGCTTTATTTAATTTAACAATGGAAGCAGTTTGCTCATCAGATAATCTTCTTAAAGCATTAGCAAAAGTTTCTATTACCATTTCTTGTTTATATTCATTAAGTAACCCAAATTCCAACGGATAAACTTCTACAACCATGCCATAGTATTCTTTGAAATCAATAAATCTATCTTGATAGATATCAACAAAAGGTATTATTTCAGAAACAGGATAGAATTTTTTAATTTTTTCTTTTGCATATTTCTTTTTTTGAGCTAAAAATCTTATAGCATAACCAAGTGTTTGATATAATCTAACATCATCTGCAACTTTAAAATACAAACTTACAATTATAGCTACCCAAGCTATTCCGAGCCAAATTCCAAGATTATTTGGAAGCCCACTTAAAAATAAGCCTAAGCCTACCGCCACGCCTATAAAAGCAAGAATAATGTCACCTAAGGTAACATTTTTAAAAAACTCCATTTTAACTTTGGTTCTTCTAGGAATAACTCTCATAATTCACCCTTTTAATGTATTATAACCGAAATATGTAAAAAAACAAAACATTTTGAAATAAAATTCCGATTATTTAATGTAAAATTAAAATCATTTTAATTTAATATCCATTTAATTAAATATTGATATTTAAAATTAGTTTAAATTAAATTTAAAATAAACTGCAAAAATATAAAAAATTGTTTAATTATTAATTAAAAAATCCAAAATTAAAAAAATCCGATAAAATTATATTCGGATTTTTAAAAATATTATTTTTTATGTTTTTCAATTACTTACATAAATTTTCTGTTTTTTTTGGAGTTTTTTTTAGAGTTTTTTCTATAACAGGTTCAAAATCTATTTTTCTTGTAAAAACATTACTTGCAGCAACTTTTACTTTAATTGTGTCGCCTAAACAATAATTTCTTTTTGTTCCACATAGCATCATTTTTTTATCTAAAAACACATAGTCATCTTTTGGCAAATTTTCAAGCTTAATAAGCCCTTCAACAGTATTTGGAAGTTGAACGAAAATTCCAAAGTTTGTTACCCCCGAAATTACACCTTCAAAATCCTTTCCAATTTGTTTAGACATAAATTCAGCTTTTTTCAAGTCATCTACTGCCCTTTCAGCATCATCTGCTCGCCTTTCTGTTTTACTTGACTGAAAGCTTGCTTCCGTAACATAATCTTCAAGTTCATATAACTTGGATTTATCAAAACCTTTATGCAAACATTCTTTTATTATTCTATGAATGCAAAGGTCTGGATATCTTCTAATAGGGGAAGTAAAATGACAATAATTTAAAGATGCAAGACCAAAATGTCCTAAATCGTCCTCTTGATAACGAGCCTTTTTCATACTCATTAAAAACACTTTATTTAAAACGCTTTCCTCTGGCGTTCCTTTAAATAAAGACAATAATCTTTGATAAAAAGTTGGGTCTATTTTTTTAGGTGGAACCACGCTATTAACACCTAATCCCTGTATAAATGCAAGAACATTTTGAACACTTTCAGGTGTAGGCTTTTCATGAACACGATATATAAATGGAACTCCTAAATCATCAAAATGCTTAGCTACTGTTTCATTACATATAACCATAAATCTTTCAATTAAGTTATGTGCTTCATTTTGCACTCTTGGCATTACATCAAGCACTTCGCCTTGTTCATTAAGTTTAAATGTTGCCTCTGGAATATCAAAGTTAAGAGAGCCTCTTTTTTCTCTGTCTTTTTTTATTATATTAGATAAATTTTGCATTGTTAAAACATCATCTTTTAAATGTGCATATTTTTCACACATTTCTTTATCGCCATTCATTATTGCAAAAATTTCATCATAGGTAAATCTTTGAACACTCTTTATTACACTCTCTTTAATTTCGTGGCTTACAACTTTACCTTCATAATCTATTTTCATAATAACAGACAATGCAAGCCTTTCAACATTAGGGTTTAAAGAGCAAATCCCGTTTGATAGTTTTTTAGGAAGCATTGGAATTACATTATCAGGAAAATATACACTTGTTCCGCGTTCAAATGCATCTTGATCCAACGGAGAACCTAATGTTACATAGTTGCCAACATCTGCTATATGAACTCCAAGTTCAAAAGTACCATCATCTAATTTTTTTATAGACACAGCGTCATCTAAATCACGAGCATCTGCCCCGTCGATTGTAAAAATTGTTTCCTTTGTTAAGTCTAGTCTTCCCTTTTTATCTTCTTCACTTATTTTATCGCCAATATACTCACATTGGTTTAATGCCTCTTTGGAATATTCAGTAGGAAGATTAAAATCCTTAATTATAGCTTGTTCTAAAATAGCTTTATCGTCAGACTTTCCTAATATTTCATTTACTTTACCTTGCAACCCCTCTTTTGAAGATGGCTGATAAGTAATTTCAGTAACAACAAGGTCGTTTACTTCTGCACCTTTTAAGTCCTTTGGTTGAATGTAAATTGGTTTTGTAAATCTATCTGCTTCAACAAAAGTTCCAATTTCATCTTTTTTTACAATTCCTACTACTTGCCTGTTAACTTTTTCAACTATCTTTACAACTTCTGCTTCATTATTACCACCATTAGGACGCACTAAAACTATGTCACCAGAAATTGCCCCTTTAGTTTTATCGGACGGAATAAAAAAATCTCTTGCCTGACCTTGAACTTTAACAAATAAATAATCTCTGCTTTTATTTGCAACTTCACCCTTTTTTAATTTCAAAGTTTGAAGGGTTGCAAGTTTTCCGTTTTTGCCTTCAACCACTTCGCCTGACTTAATTAATTTATTTACAATTTCTTCCACAATTTCTCTATCAATAGAAAGTTTTCTTCCAATTTGAGTATAAAGACTATACAAATTTTTATATTTAAGTGATTTATCATTTAAAATTTCTAAAACTTGATTTTTTAATGTCATAAATTTTTCCTTTTAAAATGTAAAAAACAAAATTACAACTTGAGCTTTCAAAATATAATTTGTTAACAAAACTTTTTGTAAAAGACAAAGCTTTTGTTGCAGATGGAAATTCTGCAAATACAAAAATGGATTTTTGTACTTTTACTATATTCATATAACTAAAAAACGGCTAATTTTAGCCGTTTAATTATACTGTTGGATTGTTTATTATAAGTGTAACAAAGTATAGAATAGCACAAACGGCAATAATTGAAGCAAAAATAATTGTGGCTTTCTTTAACTTTCCATCTCTTGTCTCACCTTTATTTTGTGAATAATAACTTTCGTGAATTCCACCTGAAAGAGCTTGTGAGGTGTTATCGTTAGAATTAGACTGCATTAAAGTTGTTACAATAAGACCTATTGCACATAAAGTAATAATGCCTATTAAACATGGTCTAACAATTGAAAGTGTAGTAATAACCCAATCAGGAAGTAAATCTCCCTCAGCAAAAAGTAGTAATGATTTAAACATAATAATCTCCTTTTAAAAACAGCATGCTATAAATATCGCTAAAAATAAAAATATTATCATAAAAATTATAGGAACAATTTTAATGCTAAATTTTTTCGCGTTGTAATGCATTTTTACAACAATTCTAAAACAACTTAGCGACAATAAGAAAAGAACAATTACAAGACATATATGTGCAGTTAAATCCATATCATGAAAAAAAGCTACAACATCTCTATAAAAATCTGCCATAATTTATTCCCCTTTCTTAAATTAAGCTTTCTTATGATAACATTTAGCCTATATTTTGTCAATGTTTTTTAAATATTTTTTAACTTAAATAGCCTTTTATAATCAAATTTTCTGCCTCTTCATGACTTAAACCAAGCGACATTAACTTAATAAGTTGTTCACCTGCAATTTTGCCAATAGCAGCCTCGTGCACTAAACTTGCTTCTGGACATTTTGCGTCTATTTTTGGAATTGATATTATCTGAGCATTATCAAGCAATATTCCATCACACTCCACATGACCAAAAGAAGAATTTTCCCCTATTATATTAGATTGGAACACTTGTTTTGATTCTCCTTTTGCAACACTTCTGCTTGTTACTTGCACATGAGAATTTTTACCTTTTAAAAGAACATCAAAATTAGTTATAGCCTCATTATTTTCAGTAGTAAGTATTTTTTCTTTTATGATTACTTTTGCATTATCTTCTAGCACAGCTTCTGTATCACGCTTAGAATAAGTAACACCGCCAAGTTGCAAAGTTTCCATTTCAAAGTAACTATTTTTTTCCATAAAAATTTTAGTTAGTGGGTTTAAAACTTTACCGCCAAGTCCTGTTCCTAAATGTTTTTCTACATATTTAACTTTAGAATTTTTTTGCAAATGAAATGTATGCACTCCGTCGTGTCTACTTTCTTCGCCCGTCGGGTTATGAATTCCGCAACCAGCAACTATTAAAACATCTGCATCTTCTTCAATATAAAAATCGTTATACACAACATCAGTTAAGTCGCCTACTGTAATAATTACAGGAATATGCACACTTTTATTTTTAACACCTTTATGAACAATTATATCAATTCCACTCTTATCTTCTTTAGATATTATTTCAATATCAGATGTAGAACGTCTTTCCAAGCATTCGCCGTTTTTTCTTATGTTAAAACTTCCCTCTGGAACAGAATGAAGGTCTGATATACTTTTTAAAAGTTCCTTATCTATACTATTCATTTTGACCTCCAAGTTTTTTACATATAGGCTCAGGTTTTAAAATTGAATAAATTTCATCTTTTTTGCCCATTTTATATCCATCATTTTCAATAATCAACAAATAATCAGCCTCTTCTATAATCTTTTCTTGATGACTAACAATTATTACAGTTTTATCATTCAGTGTTTTAAAAAGGTCAACCAAAGAATCAAAACTCCAAAGGTCTATTCCAGCCTCTGGCTCATCAAAGAGATATAACTCTCCACCTTTTGCCAAGCTAATTGCAAGTTCTATCCTTTTAAGTTCACCACCAGAGAGCGTAGAATCTAACTCTCTATTTAAATAATTTTTAGCACAAAGTCCAACTTTTGAAAGATATTCACAAGCATCAGAAATTTTATTTGATTTTTCGCTTGCAACATCAAGTAAATTTTTAACAGTTAAGCCTTTAAATCTCACAGGTTGTTGAAGTGCAATAGTTATGCCTAAATTTGCACGCTCGTTAATGCTTAAATTAGTAATATTTTTACCATTATATATTATTTCCCCGCTTGTAGGAGATATAATTCCCATTATAAGTTTTATTAATGTAGATTTCCCACTTCCATTCTGCCCCGTTATTACAGTCAGTTTATTTTCTGGAAATTTTACATTTATATTTTTAAGCACTGCTCTTTCTTCATTGGTTTTTTCATCATGAACAATGTAAGTAATATTTTTTAACTCTAACATAAATAACCTCTATAATATATTAGCTTTAAAAAGTTTTAAGGTCAAGAAAAATTTATAATTATTTGACATATTGCCACTATATTATTAAAATATAATTATATTACGCTCAATCATAACATAAGAAATCTTTTAAAATAGAAAGGAGCTTAAATGAATAAATTATATTTTAAATATGGTTCTATGGGTTCTTCTAAAACAGCACAGGCACTTATGTGCAGATTTAACTACATACAAAAAGGCTTTAATGTTCTTCTAGCAAAACCAAGTATAGATACGAGAAGCTCAAATGTAACATCTAGAATAGGGCTTACAGCCAAATGTGAAACATTTTCACCAAAAGAAAATTTAATTGAATTTTTTAATAAATTCAATAAAGAAAGCAAAATAGATGTTTTCATAATAGACGAGGCTCAATTTTTAACAAAAGAACAAGTAAACGAACTTAAAGAAATTAGTTTGACTATACCCGTTCTATGTTATGGACTTCTTACAAATTTTAAAACAGAACTTTTTGAAGGAAGCAAACGATTAGTTGAACTATCAGATAGCCTTATGGAAATTAAAAGCGTATGCAAATGTGGAAGAAAAGCTACAATAAACGCACGCTTTGTTAATGGCAAAATTGTTTTAGAAGGCAATGAAGTTGAAATTGGTGCAGATGAAATGTATGAAGGAATGTGTTATAATTGTTTTAAAAAGGAACTTAAAAATAATGGTTGCAATTAACTAATCTTTTTGTTATTATAATAGTGGAGAAATAAAATGAAACTTTTAGACACAATTAAAGAATTAAACTCCAATATTTCAGATATTGCCACCAATAAAAAAGCAAAAAAACTGAGAAAAGGTTTGCTTATAGGCGGTGGGATTGGAGCATCAATTGGAATTATAATGGTAATTACAAGTTTTATACTTTTTGACATAATTGGTGACTCTATGATGGCTTCAATGGATCCCTCAACGACTAATTTTATCCTTCCTATGGTAATGTTTATTTTAGGAGGAATAGTAACATGTGTATCAATAGTTTTAATAAGAGTTGGTTTAACAATTTTAATTGGTGGAGAAGGCTCTAAATTTATAGATAAATCTATTAATATAAAATGTGAATGTGGAGAAAACATAAAAGAAGACAGCAAATTTTGTCCAAAATGTGGAAGAGCTGTTAGAAAAACTTGTAGTTGTGGAAAAGTAAACGAACCAGATGCTGAGTACTGTATAGAATGTGGGAAAAAATTAAATTAAATAAACTTATTTTTAATAATATTTATAAATGTTTTATAAATTAAAAAAATATTTAATTGTAAAAAATAATATAAATTAGCAAAAAAGCCTTATCATAATTGATAAGGCTTTTTAAAATAAATAATTATAATTTATTTCTTTTAATTAAATGTCTAATATAAAAATTAATTAATTTTTTATCACTTTTGTAAGGTTTATAATTTAAAAGTGCCTTTTTATCTTTTCTAGAATTTCTATAATTTAAAATTAAATCACAAAAATGTTTGTTATGCTCAGAAAGTTCATCATAAAATAAATCTTTTATTTTTTGCATTTCTTTAAAGCGTAAATTTTTTGCTTCGTATTTAAAGTACCATTTTATTGTTTTAATAATTGCTTTTAAACTAGATGGATAACCAAAACAATTATTACCATGTTGTCTATAATTAATATGTGCAGTACTATCAAATACAGTTTTACCAAGTGCTGAACAAATCATGTTCATATTGTTATCATGAGAATAAATTGTTTCGTAATCATACTTTAAAAATTTTTCTCTTGCAACATTGTTGATAACTGTTGTGCACCCATAAGTAAAACTTAGCATAAAAGCCTCTTCAAAAGGATATTTACCTATTTTGTATCCTTTGTGGCTTACCTGCTTTAATTTTAAATCTTTATTTACAACTTTTAAAGCGGAATAGTATAATAGCGGAATAGTATCATCTTCTTTTTCAAGCATGCTTACTGCACATAAAAGTTTGTCATCGTCCCAAACATCATCTTGGTCACAAAAAGCATAATAGTCTGCAAACGGGGCATTTTTTAAGAGCAAATAAAAGCTTTTTTGATATCCCACATTTTCACCAAAATCTAAATTTAATTTATTCTCTTTTTCATATTCTTTTAATATTTCTAGCGTGCTATCTTTGCTTCCATCATCTCTTACGCAAAGAATTACTTTAACGCCCTTTTGGTTTAATACACTATCTATTTGTTCTTTTAAATATTTTTCACCATTATATGTAGAAAGTAACACACAAACAGTTTTCATAATTCTCTTAACCTCTTATGCTTTTTATCTTTTTCTGAAAGAATAACTTTATCTAAATCAACATAATCTCCCCAATTGATGTTTAAATCCTCGTCGTCCCAACGAATTCCGCCTTCACCTGTTGGGTCGTAAACATCATCACATTTATATACAAATTCCGCCGTATCACTCATAACAGCAAAACCATGAGCAAAACCTTTTGGTAAAAAAAACTGTCTTTTATTTTCACTAGAAAGCACCACCCCATACCATTGACCATAAGTAGAGCTTCCCTTTCTAATATCAACAGCCACATCAAAAACTTCGCCAGATATAACTCGAACGAGTTTTGCCTGTGGATGATTTGTTTGAAAATGTAATCCCCTAACAACATTTTTAACAGATTTAGATTGGTTGTCCTGAACAAAAACATTTGTTATTCCAAGTTCATCAAATTCTGCTTTATTATATGTCTCCATGAAATATCCGCGTTTATCACCATAAACAGTAGGTTCAATAACAACTAAACCATCTATTGGCGTTTTTACCAATTTAAACTTATTCATTTTTATCTCCATACATCATTTGATAATAATTTTGATAAGCACCAGATGTTACATTTTTAAGCCATTTTTTATTATTTTTATACCAATCTAATGTTAAAACTATTCCTTTTTCAAATGGTGTTTCAGGTTCCCAGCCTAGCTCATTTTTAATTTTACTTGCATCTATTCCATATCTAAGGTCATGCCCTTTTCTATCTTCTACATGTTTAATCAGAGCTTCTGAACATTCAGTATTAACATTATCATGAACATAACTTATGATACTTTTAACGATAAAAAGATTGGTCTTTTCATTATTTCCGCCTATGTTATAAACTTCACCAATTCTTCCTTTTTCACAAACTAAATCTATTGCTTTGCAATGGTCTAAAACATAAAGCCAATCCCTTATTTGAAGACCTGTTCCATATATAGGTAATGTTTTTAAATTGCAAGCGTTATTAAATACTAATGGAATTAGTTTTTCAGGGAATTGATAAGGTCCATAATTATTAGAACATCTTGTTATATTGCAAGGGAATTTATAAGTGTCGTAAAATGCTTTAACAAAAAGGTCAGCAGATGTTTTACTAGCTGAATAAGGGCTATGAGGGTCTAGTGGAGTTTTTTCTGAAAAAAGTCCATCTTCTCCTAGTGAGCCATAAACTTCATCTGTGGATACTTGAACAAATTTTACTCCATCTTTATACTTATCTTCCCCAATAAGCCAATGCTCTTTTGCCCTTTGAAGAAGATTTACTGTACCTAAAACATTTGTTTTTACAAAAATCTCTGGATTTTTAATGCTTCTATCTACATGGCTTTCAGCTGCAAAATTTATTACATTTGTAAAATCGTATTTTTGGAACAAGTCTTTAACCAACTTTTCATCTCCAATATCACCTTTTACAAAAGTGTAACGCTTATCATTTTCAATATCAGATAAATTTTCTAAATTTCCAGCATAAGTACAAAGGTCTAAGTTTACTATGTTAATATCTGAATATTTCCCTAACATATATTTAATAAAATTTGAACCAATAAATCCGCAACCACCTGTAACTAAATATCTTTTCATAATTCTCCCTTTAAAAAACTTTTAATAGCATCTTTCCAATTTCTCATTTGGTCACCCACTGTTAACCTCAACATAACATGGTCTAAAACTGAATAACTTGGTCGCTTTACTTTTTCTGGGTAATCGCTTGATTTTATTCCATTAACTCTACATTTTAAACCTGACAAATTCATAATTTCTTCGGCAAAATCTTTCCAAGAACACACGCCATTCCCAGATACATGATATATTCCATATTCTTCTGTTAAGGCTATCCTTAATATGTGATATGCTAAATCATTTGCATTTGTAGGTGTCCCAATTTGGTCTTCAACAACATTTATTTCATCTTTTACTTTTCCAAGATTTAACATTGTATACACAAAATTTTTACCATATTTACCATAAAGCCAATTAGTGCGTATTATAAAACTTTTAGGACAAAATTCTTTAACAAAGTTTTCACCTGCAAGCTTTGTTTTTCCATATACATTTTGCGGATTTGCAATATCAGCTTCAGTGTAAGGAATGTTGCTATTTCCGTCAAAAACATAATCTGTGGAAACATGAATTAACTTTGCACCAATTTTACTACATATAATCGCTAAATTTCTTGCACCCAAAGCATTTACTTTATATGCTGTGTCAAAATCTTCTTCCGCCCCTTTTACATTGGTGTACGCAGAGCAGTTTATAACTATATCAAAATTTTTATCAAAAATTTTTTTTACAGCTTGAATATCAGTAATATCCAGCTCATCAATATCTACATAAGTTTTTTCTGCTGTAATAAAACAATCGTCAATTTTACCTATATCAGCCGTTCCATTTCGCAAAATCTCTTGAAATTCTTTTCCAAGTTGTCCATTTGCTCCTACAACTAATACTTTCATATTTCCTCCGCAAGTTTTAATATGTATCTTCCATAGTCGGAGACTTTAAATCTATTGCCAAGCTCAACAAATTTTGCTTTGTTTATATAACCCATTCTATAGGCAATTTCTTCTAGACATGCTATGTATTGTCCTTGCCTTTCTTGAACCATTTCTATAAAATTAGAGGCGTTAAGTAAATTCTTATTACTACCTGTATCAAGCCAAGCATAACCCCTGCTTAAAATTTTTAA
>CALVOB010000032.1 GCA_944350095.1 uncultured Clostridia bacterium | reverse complement strand
GTAAGATAACTAGAAGCATCTTCATAAGCTTTGCTAGAAGCCTTTGCATCTAAAGTGTTTGTTAAATAGCCACTAGAAGTTTGAATTAATGCTAATGCACTATCACCAACAAGAGGAATGATTTTAACACTTTCAACTACAAGTTTGTCATAACCATTTACGTATATAACTGTTGGATATTTAACCGCTTTATTAATAATTTTTGCAATCCCAGAAACTATCTCTGAAAGACTTTTTGTTCGTTCATCAAGAAGATTTTTAACTCCATCAAGTTGGTCATAATTAAGAGTTAAGCCTTGAAGTAAATGATTAACATAATACTTAAAACCAAGAGGTGTTGGAACTCTACCGCCAGAAGTATGAAGTTGTTTTAAAAGCCCCATAGCTTCCAAAGCACTAAGTTCATTTCTAAGCGTTGCTGTGCTTACATCACTTAAATGATTTTTCTGCACACCACCGCTCGTTATAGGACTAGCATCTTTAATATAGTCCTCAACAACAGATATCATAAGTTCATGTTTTCTGCCTTTAAGCTTATCCTCTTTCAAGCCTGCCTCCTTTTAAAGTATATGACTAAATTTCACACTTTGCTAGCACTCTTCTCACTCGACTGCTAGCATTTTATACCTATAATATTCAAAAGTCAAGTATTTTATGCCAAATTTTTAAAAATTTTTTTAGAAAAGTTTACAAAACAATTTAGTTGAATTTATACTTTTAAATAATACACTTATGAGCATAAAAAAAGCCCAACGCGAAAAGCAGCGAGCTTTTTTAAAATTATACATTTTTAAATTTTTTCAATATAAATTTTTAAACATTTAATGGCATATCAGTTTACTATAAAAACTCGCATTCCCATTTGTCCAACAAACCAATCTAAGTATACATAATTTCCATTATCTAATTTAGGGAAACTACTCCACTCAATCGCATAATAACAACCTGCTGATTGAGTTTCAGTTTCATATATAGTTTCAACTATATCTCCAGCAGAATTTTTTATATAAACACCTTTTAAATCGTTTGCAGAAGCACTTACAGAAACTTTATCACCTGGTTCAACATTAAAAGATCTATTTGAATCTAAATTTACAGATTCTTGATTTACATATACACTAGTACCCAAATCAACATATGCAACATCTGAAAGTTGAATAGTATAAACTATTTTATTTAAAGATATTGACAAATCTATGTTCATATCAGTGCTAACAGACACATTTTCAAGAGTTAATCTTAGTGTGTATGTTGCAGATGTTGTTCCGTTGTCTGCAGGTATTGAATTCAAATTAGAAGTTATTTCTTCTACTTTTATGTTTGTTCCTTGAACTGAATTGTTTGTTACATTAACTTCTATTGGAAATTCTGAATAATTCTTAAATGTTAGCCTATATTCAATTACCTTATTTGTTTCGCTAAATAAAACTTCAGCAGGTTCCCATCCATTTTCTAACCCTATAAAACTTGAGCTTGATACTTGGCCATCAACAAAGTTCTTTGTTTCAGGTAATGTTTGATTAGCATTTTCTGTAACTTGACTTAAGCTAGAACTAGATGTCCCTCTCCATACACTGCCAGACACAGACGCATAAACTCCTGTTGCGTTAAATGATACAGTGCTATTAACGCTTAAACTTACTGTGCTTGCCGCAAGCACTCCAACTGTTAGCATGCACACACTTAAACATAATGCAAAAATTGCACCAATTAATTTAGTTTTTTTCTTCATTTCTTTCTCCTTTTTTATTTTTTAAATTTTCAATTAAATCTACAAGCTTTTATTAAATATACAAATAATAAACTTTAAATATTTTTTGAAAATTTAATAAATAAAATTATGTAATTTTTAGTCATACATGTAAATAAATGGTTTATAAATAGTATTATAAAAATTACAAATTCTATTAAAAAATAAATTATAATAAAATAAATAATTAATATCATTAAAAACTATAAATATTATATTTTATTTTTTAACATGGTTTTTTTACCCCCCCCCGCATTTTTGTCAAGCAAAATAAATATGTTTTTTAAAAATTTTTTTAATGTTTTAAATTAAATTTTTTTATTTTATATAATAAAAAACAGAGCTTTTAACTCTGCTATTATTTGCTTCCTGGATAAAAATTAAATGCTTTCATTATCTCTTCTAAATCTTCTGTAGGATTTACTGCTTCCTTTAAATCAAAACCACTTTCGTTAGGCTCTAAACTATTGTTTGGATTTTTTGATAAAAATTTTGTATATGTAGCATCACTGCTATCCTCGTCTAAAAATTTTTCAACAGGACTATCATAATTTTCGTTTTTAGAAATTTCCACTTCAGCTATTGGTTTTATTTTGCTCTTCTCCTCATAAAAAATGTCCCCTTTGCCATCTCGCAAATTTCTTCTTCTTTTAACCTTTATAGTTTTAACTTCTTCTTGGTCCTTCCCATAAGTTGACATTTTAGAAAGAAGTCTTCTTATTGTGTCGTTATCCGTTTGAACAGGTGCTGTAATTTCTGTATTAAAATCTTCCTGCATAGCAAGTTTAACTGCACTTTTAAACTCGTCTATAACATTTTTAATATTGCCTATATTTTCAAGTTGAGGATATTTTTCTAGGGCTTCAGTAAACAACGATTGAAAACGATTATATAACAAATCTAGTTGTTGTATTTTTAGCTTATAAATATTTCGCCAGCTCATCTCTATTTGCTTTGCTTTTTCCATTGCGTTTGCTAAAGTTTCAGCAAACTCATCACCTCGCTTATCTGGTTTTTCTTCTAAAAGTTTTTTTTCTAGCTCTAAGTTTTTCATTTTATATTCCATGATTTCTTTATCATGGTCTGTAACAAGTTTTTTAATATAAGCGTCTACTTCCTGCTTTGAATAACCGTTTTTTTCAGTTTTAAACATAATAACTAGCTCCTTGTGTTTTTTCTAATAGAAATTATAAACAACATTACAATAAAAAGCAAATACAATGTATTTATAACATAAAAGAAAATTTTTGGCAACCACCCTAATTTATATATAAATAATATTATCACTTCTAAGCACACAATAACAAACAATTTAAAGTGAATTTTTTGACGAAATATTGAAAATACCATAAGCGAGGCAAAGGCAAGTGAAAAAATATACCATGGATAAAATTCAGATAAGCTAAATAAAAAAAAGTTTTGGATAAATGATGCCACACCAATAAAAATTAACATGCTTCCAATAAATAAGCTGGAATCCAGTTCAAAAAACCAACTTTTTAACAAACTATTAAATCCTAATATTAGCACTCCGATTGAAAACCATTCTTCTATTGGCTTTCCAATTATAAAGAAATATGCCAAAATAGAAAAATAGCATAAAAAAGAAAAAATATTAAAATATCTTAATATAATCGTCCTTTTCAAAAAAAATCTTCCCCTTATATTTTTGATAAAACAGAAGATTTTTATACATTAGTTCATTTCATTTAATTTTAAATATACTTTTGCTGTGGCTAAAGCATCGTTATAAGCTCTGTGTGCATTTTCTAATTTTATATGTAATTCGTTTACAACAGTTTTTAGTTTATAATTTCCTAATCTTAACTTTTCCCTAGCTAGTACCATTGCATCTTCAATTTGATTTGCAAACGGACAATTTTCTGGTCTACCAGCATTTTGAACAAACTTTATATCAAAGTTTACATTATAACCTACTAGTATTGCATTTTCACAAAAATAATGGAAATCTTTTATAGCATCACTAATGTTTGGTGCATCTTTTACCATATCATTATCTATACCAGTTAAATTTGTAATTAAATTACTTATTGGTTTAGATGGCTTTATTAAAGTTTGAAATTTTTCTGTTATTTTTCCATTTTCAATTTTAGCTGCACCTATTTCTATAATTTCACAAGTATCATCATCTAATCCTGTTGTTTCAACATCAAAAACAACAAATTTATTGTCGTAAATTTCCTTATTATAAATTGGGCCAACATTGAATAAATTTTTTTGTTCAAGCGACAGCACTTTTTCTGGAACAACAACTTTATATCCTTTTGGTAATTTTATTTTTGGTTTTTCTTGTTCATAATCATAAATATTGTTTGGTATTTCGCAAAGAGCAATACTTCTTGCATAAAGCGTTAAAGAACCACTGTATCCATTTCTTACATCACCCATAATTACCAAACTATCACCTACTGCTAATTTGTCCATTTTGTCTTCATTAGACTTTGGACAAAAATAAACTACATTTATGCTATTTTTGCCTTCATTTAACAAAAATGTGTAATATGGTTTTTCGTATTCTACTTTACCTTTTTTTAAAAAGGTTTTTTTGTTTAAATTTACAATTTTTCCAGCTAATATCACAGATGGTTTTTCATTTTTTATATTACCAATATATTCAGGTTCAAAATAAAACTCTTTGCCAACAAGCATTACAGGTTCAAGAACTTTATAGCGCGGAATTTTTTCTACTACATTTTCTTCTAAAACTTTTTCTAATCTCTTTTCTATTATACCTTCAAATTGAACTTCTTTTGTTATAGCTATTTTTATAGAAAACTCTGCACAAAAACGCGAATTTAAATAATTTGTTAATTCTTCTGTGAATTTAATAGAATTAATCCCTTCAATTATGTTTTTTGCTATATTTATTATTATATTAATATAACAATTATTGTTTTCTATTAAAATATTATCGCTACTTATGTAAGCAAATACAGAAGAATAATTATTTTTTAAAAATAGCATAATCTCTTTTAAAATAAATTCTTTATCTAAATACGATTTTTTAAATTTTAAAAATAGTTTTCCGTTTAAATTTAAATATTCTTTTATAAAATTATATATTTTTAACCTATCATCATTAGAAATGCCACTGACAGTTTCTGGATACATTAAAGTAAATGTACAGGTTTTGGCAGTGGCAACATATTCCACATCGTAAATTTTTAAAAATGTGAAATTATTATCTAATTTTTTGTTAAGTTCAGCAATTAATTTTTCCATAGTTAAACAAAAAAATGAATTATGTCAATAATTATAACAAAAGCAAACAGAATAATCAAGCCTATAAAATGTATCCAAGTTTCTACGCTTCGTTTTATTGGTTTTTTTCTAATCCACTCTATTGTAGTAAAAACAACATGTGCTCCATCTAATGCTGGGAATGGTAGCAAATTGAATACACCTAAGTTTGCAGCTATTAATGGCAAGAATAGAAGAATGCTAGCAAAACTTTGACCAAGTGTAGAAGCAACAGTAGTAACAGTTGTTATAGGCCCACCAATTGCACTTATTGGTAATTGGAATGTAATTAATAACCATAAAGATTTTAATACCATCCAAACTAGACCAATTGTAAATGGAACACACTGTAAAAGCGCTTGCCCAAAAGATAGCCTTTCACTTGATAATTGCAAACTGAGTCCTAATCCTGTTTGCATTACAGGGTTTCCTTCTTCAACTATTCCCTCACCTGTTTCTTCATCAACTTTTTGCTTGGTTTCTACAACTATTGTTTCTGTTACAATATCACCTGTATCAGCATCACGAAATTTTATCTTAATTAAATCCCCTTCCTGAATGTCAGAAAGAATAGTTTCTATTGTAGAATTCCAAACATAATCAATTTTTCTATCATTTATTTCATAGATTATATCGCCTTCTTGTATAACAGAAGCGGTACTCGTAAAATTTGGATTTACAAAGCTTACTTTATATATATTTCCATAACCTAAAGATACTAAAAGAATGAATGAAAATATTATAGCTGATAAGATGTTAAAAAGAGGTCCTGCAATATAAACTAAAATTCTTTTCCAAGGTTTTTGATTTACAAACGAATTTGGATTTGTATCTTCTTTGTCGTCATCTGAATCTTCGCCAAAAAAAGCACAATAGCCACCTAATGGGAAAAGTCTAAGGGATATTTTTTCACCTCGCTTATTTGTTTTTTGAGCTATCGCTTTACCAAAGCCAACAGAAAATTCAGTTATTTTAAAACCTAAAGCTCTTCCTACAATATAATGGCCAAACTCGTGTATTAAAACCATTAACAAAAGCACTACTATTGCAAGAATTATATATAGAACAATCATAAAACTCCTTTAAATTAAAAAAATTAAGAAAAATACAAAAAGAATAACAGCATTAAAAATATGACTATCTACTCTATCAAGAATTCCACCATGCCCTGGAAGAAGATTTCCAGCATCTTTTACCCCTGCTTTTCGCTTTAAAAAACTTTCAAATATGTCACCAAGTTGACAAGCAACAGAAGCTATTATAGATAATATAATAATATGCCATATTTGTAAATTCAAAGCATCAAAGATTGTGTTATATGCACCTATCGTGTCGAATATCAAATAGAGAATTACAGTTACAATAATTGTCCATATAACTCCGCCAATAGCACCAGATATAGTTTTATTAGGGCTAATATTCGGGCAAAGTTTTTTACCTTTAATTAAACTTCCCATTAAATAAGCAAAAGTATCTGTAATTATTGGAATTAAAAAAGCTAAAAGTAAGATGAAAAAACTTAAATTCCCATTAAATCCTGTTGCTTTTGTAAACATATAAGTAAGTTCTTCACATCTATTTAAAATTACTAGTAACATTAAAAAGAGTGTAGGATAAAACATTCCAAACATAGTTTGAGTTGCTTTTTGAAAGGAATAATTAGAAAGGCTTGTCCTAACTTCTCTTATTTTCATTTCATTTAAAGTTTTCTTTTTAAAGATAAGTGAAAAGAGAAATAATCCTAGCATAATTACTAACATTAAGCCAACAATCATAACAATAATTAAGTATAAAGGCAATTTATAATATGAACCCAACATAAATGTTATATAAAAAAGCGTTGGAAAAATACCTATAATTATAGGAAAATTATAGTATTTCATTTTTGTTAGTAATCTTGAAAATTCTAAACTTGCAAGTATAGCTATTATACCTATAAAAGCATCAAAAATATAAAGTGTTAAACTTCTTGAAAAAAAGATAAGAATTAAGGTAGCTATTATTGCTGAACCTGTTAAAAGCCTTTGTTTCATTTTTTCTCCTTTGTAATGCCCCCAAAGCGTCTATCCCTTTTAGAATAGTTTTTAAGTGCTTTAATTAAATATTTTTTATTGAAATCTGGCCAAAGCACTTTTGGAAAATATAGTTCAGAGTATGCACATTGATACAGCATAAAATTGCTGAGTCTTTGCTCTCCGCTAGTTCTTATTATAAAATCAGGGTCAGGAAGACTACTTGTATAAAGATATTTTTTTATTTCTTCCTCGCTTGTAACCTCTTTGCCCTGCTTTAACAAAGCATTATAGGCACGAACAAGTTCATCTCTTCCGCCATAGTTTAAACCAATATTAACTATCATTCCTGTATTTGATTTTGTTTTTTCTTTAAGTTCTTCAAACTTTTTGTAGATATCTTCTGGCAGTTTAGATATATCTCCCATTGTTACAAGTTTTAAATTTTTACTTAAATATTCTTCCTCGTTTTCTTTAAGATAATTTCTAAGTATTTCAAAAATGGCATCAATTTCAGATTTATCACGCTTCCAATTTTCTGTTGAAAATGCAAAAAAACTTAAAACTTTTATTCCAAGTTCACTTGCACCATCAACTGTTCTTTTTACTGCTTCTATCCCAGCTTTATGTCCAATGGTTCTAGGTAGCCCACGCCTTGTTGCCCATCTACCATTGCCATCTAGAATAATAGCCACATGATTAGGAATTTTTAAATTCAAGTTTTTCTCCAATCAGACTTCCATAATTTCTTTTTCTTTGGCTTCGCTTAATTCATCTACTTTATCCATGTAAGAATCTATTATCTTTTGAATATCTTTTTCTGTTCCTGCAAATTCGTCCTCAGACATTTCACCATCTTTTTTAAGTTGCTTGAACATATCGAGTGCATCACGCCTAGCAGAACGCATTGATATTTTGCAAGTTTCAAGAAGTGACCTGACTTGTTTTGCGATTTCTTTTCTTCTCTCCTCTGTGAGCACAGGGAAAACAAGCCTAATAATTCTACCATCATCGCTAACAGAAACGCCAAGGTCTGCTATTTCAATAGCTTTTTTTGCTTCTTTAAGCATAGAAATATCCCACATGCTAACTGTTATCATTCTTGCTTCCGCAACAGCGATATTTGCCATTTGATTTAATGGTGTTGGCGTTCCATAATAATCCACCGTTACCCTATCTAAAATATGTGGATTAGCTCTACCAGCACGAAGAATTTGATATTCGCTTTTTAAATGATTTACAGATTTGTCTAAATCCTGTTTAAAAGAATCCATTATTTCTTTTAACATAACATCGTCCATAAAATAATCTCCTTAAATACTAGAAGATTTTACTATAATCGCAAATTTTTTGCAAATAAAAATACTTACAAAATTGAATTTTATTTAAGTTTTCTAGCTTATAGTTATGAACTTATCAAAATTATTGCCTTAAAAATCTAATTTTAAAACAAAAGAGCTCTTAAATAAGAGCTCTTTATATTATATTCATAAAATTATTTATTTGACATTTTAGCAATTTCTTCTGCTAAATTATCTTTTCTCTTTTCTAAGCCTTCACCCATTTCATAACGAGTAAATCTTCTCACAGAGATTTTTTCTCCAATAGAAAGTATTGCTTCATTGATAATTTCTTGAACTGTTTTATCAGAATCTTTAACAAAAGGTTGATTTAAAAGACAAAAATCTGCATAGTACTTTTTAAGTCTGCCTTCAACCATCTTTGCTATAATCGCTTCTGGTTTTCCTTCGTTTTTAGCTTGAATAGAAAGAATTTCTTTTTCTTTTTCAAGTTCTTCTGCTGGAACATCTGCTTCGCTAACATAAAGTGGTTTAGCAGCTGCAATCTGCATAGCAATATCTTTTACTAATGCTTGGAATTTATCACTTTTAGCAACAAAATCTGTTTCACAGTTTACTTCAACTAAAACTCCAATTTTTCCGCCCATGTGAATATAAGAGCCAACAACACCTTCTGCTGCAATTCTGTCTGCTTTTTTAGCAGCTGCAGCCATTCCTTTTTCACGAAGATAATCTACTGCTTTATCCATATCTCCATTTGTTTCAGTTAAAGCTTTTTTGCAATCCATCATACCAACGCCTGTCATAGCGCGAAGTTTTGCTACATCACTTGGTGTTACCATAAATTATTCCCCTTTTTCTTCTTTCTTTGCTGTTTTTTTAGCAGGTTTCTTAGCTGACTCTGCTTCATCTTTTACAGCTTCTTCTTTCTTTGAAGCCTTTTTAACTTCTTTCTTTTCTTCTACTTTTTCTTCAACTTCTTGTTTTTCTTCTACTTTTTCTTCCTGTTTGTATTCAGGTTTTTTAGAAGATTTTTTCTTTTTAGCTGGCTTTTCGTCTTCATCTTCTGCAAGTTCTTTTGTAGGTTTAACTTGTTCAAGGGCTTCTTTTAAGTCTATCTTTTCATCATCGTCATCATTATGTTTATCTTTTAAAGATACACCTTCTCTTGCCTCTATTACAGCATCAGCTATTGCACTTGCAATAAGTTTAACTGAACGAATAGCATCATCATTACCAGGAATAACATAATCTATGCCTGTTGGATCGCAGTTTGTATCAACAAGACCTACCATAGGTATATTAAGGCTAACTGCTTCTCTAACACAAATGTGTTCTTTTGATGGATCAACTACGAAAATAACACCAGGGAATTCTCTCATATCCTTAATTCCGCCAAGGTTCTTTTCAAGCTTATCGCGTTCTGCCTTTAAAATTGCAACTTCTTTCTTTGGAAGAAGATTAAACTCGCCAACCTTTTCCATTTGATTAAGTTTATTTAAGCGCTCAATTCTTGTTCTAATAGTTCTAAAATTTGTGAGTGTTCCACCAAGCCAACGAGTATTTACATAGAACATTCCGCATCTTTCAGCCTCTTCTTTAACAGCTTCTTGCGCTTGTTTCTTTGTGCCAACAAATAGCACGCTCTTTCCGCTAGCTACGATGTCGCGTACAAAATTGTAAGCTTCATCTATAAGATTTGATGTGTCTTCTAGATTGATGATATGAATGTCATTTCTAGCGGTGAAAATGTACTTCTTCATCTTAGGATTCCACTTCTTTGTTTGATGACCAAAGTGTACTCCTGCCTCTAAAAGTTGTTTCATTGAAATAACTGACATAAAAATTTTTATCCTCCTTGTTTTTAGTCGTCCCAACGGTTTTAAAGCTCTGCCTCGCAACCAAATTTATTGGCAACCGCGTGCAAATTTACCGAAGGTGTTTATTTCCTTATTCTGAAAACTTTTTCCAGAACCGCGCTATTATACCATATATACCTTACATTTGCAAGTGTTTTATAAAAATTTTAAAAAACAATTTTTATTTCATTCTTGGCTTTACTTAAAGCCGTTTTTGATATTGTTCTTGCATTATAATAAAGCACATCATCAATATTTAAACAAGTCTTTTCCCCTTTGCTTGCACAAATTGTTTTTACTTTATTTTCTAAAAATACTTTTAATTTGTAATTCATCAAATTAGGTTGAAATTCTAAGCTATCCTTATTTTCCAAAACAAATTTATTTTTTAAAAGTTGATAACATTCATAGCTAGAAATTTTATTTTCTTTATAAAGGTTTAATATTTCTTCTAAGGCAAAATCTCCACCTTTAAAATTTTCAATACCGCTAAGAGCTATTCTTCTTGGTAATGTATGATTAAATAAATTATCTAAGGCTTTATCTCCCGTTTGAATTTTAATATTAAAGAGTTTTTTAAGCTCTACTTGATTTTCTTGAAAAATATTTAAATAATTTTTTAATGCCTCCCTGCTTTTAGCAATTATTATTTTTCTTTCCTCTCCAGCTTTTAAAAGCAAGCTATATTCAAAATTTAAACAAGGCTTGTTTGAAATTTTTAAACCATCAACACTTGAATAACTTACATTTTTAGGAATAATAGAAGTGTATATAAAACTTTCTTCATTAGTTAAAATATTGATTGCCTTTATGCATCTTCCCATTCTTTTAAATAGATAATATGATAGATTACAACTATTAAAATTTTCCACAAAATTAAAATTTATTTTATTAGTTTTGTTTGAAATGTTTTTTATTTTTAAATAATAAGCTGTTGATTTAAATTTATTTTTTATTATATCAATGTTAAAATTATTATTATAATAACATTGGACTAAATTTAATTCGTCAAAATGTTCATTTTGTTTATAATTTTCAAATATAAATCCATTATTTAAAGTATTTTGTTTTAATTTTTGAGAATTAAAATTAATATTTAATTTATAAATATTCTCTTTTAATTCTTTTGAAATATCACTTTCACAAAGCACTTTTAAATTATTATTTTTTTTTATATATTTTATATATTTCTTTAATTTATTAATTTTTTCAAATATGACTAAATTAAAATCATATTTTTTACTAAATAAGTAAAGTTTTTTAAAAAGCTTTTTATTTGGATATTCTTGCAAATATAAAGGTTTTGTTAAATTTATACCTGAATTTTTTAAAAGTTTAACATTTATTTTTGAATAAGTAATTGGGCTATGATAAGTTATACATTTTAAAACATGGTCATGTAAAGCTCTATTTTTTAATGGCAAGTTTTTAAAAGTTAAATATTGTGGTTTAAAAGTAAACCTTCCACTTTTTAAAACTACTCTTTTATAATGTAGCCTATTTTTTAAAATTCGTTGAGGACTTGAAACAGCCTTTATTAAAAATAAAAAAATTAATGAAATTATCCAAATATAAATCATGATAAAATTATTGACAAGCTAAACACAATTTATGCTATGCTTGACAATAT
>CALVOB010000031.1 GCA_944350095.1 uncultured Clostridia bacterium | reverse complement strand
AGAAATATGATAGCAAAACAAAGTTTTGCAAAACCTAAATTCAAATCTAATCAAATCTTTTTAAAAAACCCATTTCTATTTAATTTTCAAATTAAAAACACCAAGTTTAAAACTTGGTGTTTTTTTTATGTTTATTAAATTTTTCTATAATTGACAACAACTAATAAAGTATGTTACCATTAAATATGAAAACAGTAGAGATTAAAAATGCTTCCTTATTAAATAAAAGCCAAGTAGAATTTGTTGAAAAAATGTTGCATTCAAATTTTGATGATGTGATGTTTATTGCTAACCCAATTAAAATTGGTAAAATTCCATGTGGTATAGAGCTATACTCATCAAATGTATGCATAAAAAAGGGTGATGATAAATATAGCTATACAATGGTTCAAAATAAACTATTTTTTGTAGATAATAAATTAGTAATTGGAATGTCTAATTCAAATTATATAAATGACAAGATTAATATAAACAAATTTTTTAAACCTTTCGCTATCAAAGATAATTTTATAACATCAAGCTTTATGTTTGAAGCAAAGTTAGATATTTATACAGGCAAATTTAATAATATAACCAATGTATTTGAAAGTATTAAAGAATAATTGACTTTTTTATACTTATGTGTTATAAGAAAAAAGAGGGTGATTTTATGGAAAAAATAGTTTTACCAAAATGCGAAAATGGTAAGTTTACGCAATATCATGACGATGAAGCGGTAATTTACTTCGATATTAGAGGCAAATTTTTGGATAATATACAAATTTTGTCTAACTATATACCTAAATACATAGTTTTACCACCTATTAGCAAAACAAAGAATTTTGTAACTAATTTTATAATAAATGAATTTGCTTTAAGCAATTTTGATAATCCTGTTTTGATATATACAGGAAGAGGAAATACTAAAATAGATTTTCCTGCCAAGAAAAATAAAATAACAGTTGTTTTACCAAAAGATAAAAGTCTTTATTTAGTAAAAGAAGAAATTGATACAGGATATGATATTGATACAAATTATTATTACCTAATTTCAGATAAAAATTTTCAAGGTTTTCATGAAATGGGTAGAAGAGAATTAAGTGTAAAACAAATTGATAGATATGATATTATGGGAAGAGAGATTGTAGCATCAAACTATAAATATGATAGAAAATTAGTTGCAATAATAAAAGATAATGAACAACAAAAATAAATGGTTAAAACCCTTTTTTTTATTCTTGACTATTTAAATTATTATTGGTAATATTATGGAATGGAAAAAATAAAAGGTGTTATATTTTAATTAAATAAAAGATAATCTTATACAAAGAACCGCAATTAATTTAAACTGCGGTTCTTTATTTTAAATGTTATTTTTTCTTTTAATTTTTTTAATTAAATTTAACCTTTTCTTTAATATATTCTACTAGTTCATCTATTTTTAAAACTATTTGTTCCATTGTGTCGCGGTCACGAACTGTTACAGTGTTGTTATTTAGTGTGTCATCATCTATTGTTACGCAGTATGGTGTTCCTATTTCGTCTTGACGGCGATATCGCTTGCCTATGCTTCCGCTTTCGTCATATTGTGTCATAAACTCTTTGTTTAAAATATTGAGAACTTCTTGTGCTTTTTCGCCATGAGTCTTTTTTATTAATGGCATAACTGCTACTTTATATGGTGCTATTGCAGGGTGGAAATGCATAACAACACGAGTTTCTCCATCTTCTAATTCTTGTTCTTCGTATGCTTCACATAAAAGTAAAAGTGTTAGCCTGTCTGCACCTATTGAATATTCAATAACATTTGGAATATATTTTTCATTTGTAATAGGGTCGGTATAACTCATGTTTTTGCCTGAGAATTCTTGATGGCGAGATAAATCCCAAGTAGAGCGGTGGTGAATACCATTTAGTTCTTGCCAGCCAATAGGGAAGTTGTATTGAATATCGCAAGCAGCTTTTGCATAGTGAGCAAGCTTGTCATGGTCATGAAAACGCAAGTTTTCTTCCTTAACATTTAAATCTTTGACAAACTGTAATGCTTTTTCTTTATATTTATTATAGATATCCATTGAACTTTCTTCTTTGCAGAACATTTGTAGCTCCATTTGTTCAAATTCTACAGTTCTAAAAAGAAAGTTGCCTGGTGTGATTTCATTTCTAAAAGATTTTCCAATTTGTGCTATTGCAAAAGGCACTTTTGCTCTCATTGTTCTTTGAACATTTAAAAAGTTTACATATTCTCCTTGACATGTTTCTGGACGAAGATATACTTTATCTGCATCTTCTTCTAATGTCCCACGAGAAGTAGTGAACATAGGATTGAATTTTCTTATAGGTGTCCAATCGCGTTTTCCACATACAGGGCATTTTATGTCGTGTATTGCAATATATTCTTCCATTTGCTCGTTTGTCATTCCTTCTGCAGATACCGTACCTTTACTAAAATTTTCTATAATTGTATCTGCTCGATGACGAGTTTTACAATTTTTACAATCCATTTTAGGATCTCCAAAACTTTGAACATGCCCGCTTGCTTCCCAAACTTTTGGATTCATAAGAATTGCGGCATCTAATCCGAAGCATGAATTGTCTTCTTGTACAAAACGTTTCCACCATGCGCGTTTAACATTGTTTTTTAGTTCTACACCAACAGGACCGAAATCCCAAGTGTTAGCAAAACCTCCATAAATTTCGCTTCCGGGGAAGATTATACCTCTGTTTTTACATAAGGCTACTAATTTATCCATTGTTAATTTACCCATATTTAACTCCTTTTTTTTTTTTTTTTAAACCTAGACTAGTTTTTTATAGCCTAGGGATGATTTTTTTAACCGCGGTTCCACCCTAATTAGTGAAATTTCACTCTCTTTATTTCTTTTTACGCAAAGATATAGCGAAAACTCCGAGATTCCAACCTCTTCAACATTTCGGGGAAATTATACTTAAATAAATTTATATTGTCAAGCAAAATACGCAAATTAAATATCAGTTCTTCCAAGTAAATAATCAATAGTTACACCGAAATAATTTGCAAGTTCAATTAACAAGTCAAAAGCTGGTTCTCTTCCACGAGTTTCCCAATCGCTGACTGTAGACCTATCAAATCCAAAATAGTCAGCTAATTCTCTTTGTGTTAAATTGTTTTCTTGCCTTAATTCTTTTATTCTTTTTGCAAACTTATTTTCCATATTTATATTATGAGTGAAACTGCCACATTTTATAAGCGTTGTGTTATTTTTACACAAATTTTGAAAAATTTTTTAATTTTTTGAGCTTTTTGTAAAAAAACATTGTTGCAAGGAGTAGTTTCATAATTAAAAATGTATAAACAAAAATTAAAATAGCAAACATATTTGATAAAAAATTTCATAAAATATTTTAAAGAATAATAATTTTCAAAATTACATTTTTTTAGACAATTTTTGCCTTTACATATATGGTTTTTCTTTGATACGCTCTTATAAGAGGAAAATGTGGCAAGAAAAATTGTTTTAACTAGCGGTAAAGGCGGAGTTGGTAAAACTACTATATGTGCCAATTTAGGGGTTAGATTAGCTAACCTTGGTTTTCGCGTGGCTCTTGTTGATGTAGATATTGGTTTAAACAATTTAGATGTAATAATGGGAGTGGAAAATAAGGTACTATTTGATTTATCTGATGTTATAAAGGCAAAATGCAGAGTAAAGCAAGCATTAATTCAAGATAACAGATACCCATCGTTATACATTCTTCCGTCTGCTCATACCAATACAGATGCAAGTATAACAGGAGAAAATGTTAAAAATGTTATTGATATGTTAGACCCTAATTTTGATTACATATTAATTGATTGTCCTGCTGGGGTTGATGCAGGTTTTCATAGAGCAGTATTTTCGGCAAATGAAGCATTAGTTGTTGTTACGCCACATATTTCAAGTATTCGTGACGCAGATAAAGTTTTAACCATTCTAAGCTCTTATAATTTATTTAGTATAGGTTTAGTAGTAAACAGAGTTCGTGGCGACCTTCTTCTTAGTGGGGAAATGATAAGTGTAGAAAAAATTTCTGAACTTTTAGGTGTTAAAATTGTAGGCGTAATACCTGATGATGATGAAGTTTCAACACTTTCAACACTTGGAGCATTTAGTTTAAATTCTAGTGGAACAAGAGCATTTTCTTTGCTTGCAGAAAATGTTCATAACGGAACAAGAAAAGTTTACGACTGTACACTAAAATATAGAGGCATAATGGGTGCTTTAAGGCGTACAATAAAAAAGAGAGTTTAAGGAGGAAATTATGTTTACTATTGCTGATATTGGAAGTAAAAGACTTGAAAAAGTACTTGTTAAAGATAAAACTGAGGACCCTAAAAAACTTGCAGAAATTTTAAAGAGCGACATATTAAATTTACTTCAAAATTATATGGAAGTTAAAGATTTAACCGTAAATTTTGATGTTAATACAGAAGGGTATTATTTGACAATAAATGCTGAAGCAAAACGCATAAAAACATTTGGAATATTGCCAAATTGATATTGACAAATTTAGATTTTATATTATAATTATTCAATAGAGGGACATATGAAAAAAAGTATTTATTAAAATATTTTCCTAAAAATTTTGATAAGCTTGAATACGAAGAAGTTACAGAATTTTATAAAATTTCTAGGCGTCATGAACGCGAACATTATTTTAATGAAAATGGATATTACTATGTGGTTATAGCTGATATTGTAACAAAAATGATTCCAAAAGAAATTTATGAAAAAAATATGAAAAAACCAGAGGGGAGAATTATAAAAAAATATAGATATAAGCTTCCATTGGAAAGAACTGACAGTGCATTTTTAGATGTATATAAAGGTGACCTTGAAGGGTTAAATATAATAAATATTGTTGCTTATAAAAAACATAATTTTAGAAAGCTTGGTTGGTTTGGTGAAGAAATAACTGATAATCCTAAATATTCATTTTATTCATTGACACATAATCCAACGAGCACTTATTCTAAGGATAGTGAGATGCAGTTATAAAAACGGAATATTCCGTTTTTTTTTAATATATTATTGATTTTTAAACAAAACTATAATATAATTAATTATAGCAATGTATTATTTATAAGTACAAAATTAAAAAGGAAAATATTAATGAAAGAAATAAATCCAATTTTAAAAAAAATAACAGAAAATAAATTAAAATTAAGAATGATTGAAGAAAGGGCTTCAAAGCGTAAGTTAGATAAAGTTCTTCCTGCTTTTGATGCTGGCGACCCAAGTATAATAGATTTAAACAATTTAAATTATTCAAAATATTTAAAGATGTCTGTTAAAACTTTAAACAATTTAGCAAAACCTATTAAGAAAAAATTACAAACTGATGATAATTTTTTAATTCAATATGCAAAAAGGAATTCTCTTTATAAGGCAATGACTTTTGCTTGTAAGGATAAACTAAACGAGAGTAGTTTAATAAGAGCCTTTATTGATATTGAACCGTCTACTGCAATAAATAAAGCTGGCATTGAAGCAAGGAAAAATGCAGAACTTGTAGCATTAGCTTTTCAGGTTGCAAACAGAAGAAATGTTAAAGTTCCAAAAGTTCCAAAGGAGCTTCAAGAAAATGTGGAATTTTTAGTGTCCTTGGTGCGTGAAAATCCTGCTTATGTAAATGTTTTAACTCCAAGACAAATGAAAGACGAAAAAATAATGCTTACAATGTTAAAAACAGCTCCAGAAGCTAAAGAAATTAAAGATATTATAACATCAACTAACAATGAAGAAACGCTTGCTAAAAATCCTGAATTTATGCGTGAGGCGATAGAAATAAGTCCTAAACTAGTTTCTTCAATAAATCCAGAAGATACTGAGTTACTACAAGAAGTTTTGGAAAAAACACCTGAGGCAGAAGCACATTTGAATTCGGAACAAAAAGAAGCCTTGGCTGAGACAAAAGAAGAAACAACTGTTGATGAAACCAAGGAAGATAACAAAGAGCAAAATTTGGATAAACATAAATTTGAAGAGAAAAAAGAACTAGATGCTTCAAATATTAAAACTCCACCTATAAAAAATAGGATAAATCAAATTCAAGAAGATTTAGGCAGACAGATGTAAATTAGATTTTTTATAAATAAATTGAAAATTTATTTTAATATTAATTTAATGAAATAATTAATTAAAAAAATAAGCGTTTAGGCTAGCAATTTTGAAACTAGCAGAATATTTAAGAGAAACATAGACAAAAAACTGTCTATGTTTTCTTTTTGCACCAACTCTCTCTTAATTGCAAAAAAACGAATACTTCTGACGTTGT
>CALVOB010000030.1 GCA_944350095.1 uncultured Clostridia bacterium | reverse complement strand
GAGAAGAAAAAAATCTTACTCAATATGAATTGTCAAAACAAATAGGAATAAGCACTGCTTGTATCAATCGTTGGGAGAAAAATTTAAGAATTCCAAACATTGACAGCATTATCATTCTTTGCAAGTTCTTTAATTGTTCTGCTGATTATTTAATAGGCTTGGAGGATTAACATGGAAAATGATAAAAATGATCAAGAAGAAATTGAAAAAATTAATATAATTAATGAAGAAATCAAAACCATTGAAGAAAGAACACATAATAGATTTAAAGCTATTGATGATAAACTAAATATGTTATTAGTTTTTAATGCAGGATTAATATTGTTAATTTCATATGTTATTCCAAAGCCAGCAGATGTTTTTTATTTAAACTTTTTAAGAAGTTTTTTGTTCATATTATTTATAGGGATAAATATTGCTTCTATTATTTGTATTTTACTGGGTATGAGTTTAAAATCATATTCAGATATAGAAGTTAATGATCTCAACACAAATTCTTTTTATGAAAATAAAAAAAGTGATATATTACATAGTTTTTTGACCCAAAGAATAAACACAATAAATAGTAAAAGAAATACAATAAATTCAAAACAAAAAAAGTTTAATATTGCTATGATTTTAGAAATTATTAATGTTTGTATTTGCGTAATTGCAATAATCTTAAATTTAATATAGGAGAAATATATGGATAAAGTTAATATAAAAAATACACAAACAAAAAGTTCACAGGAAAAAGAAATCCGTCCTTGCATAATAAAATCTGTTATTATACAAGATAGTAAAATTCCACCCAAAAATACAGAAAAAAGAATTTTATTAGAAAGGAAAAAATAATTATTTTTTAAACACATTATCGGGTGTGAGATTATTTATATCTCCACCTTTTTTAATGTAATCAATTAAGTAATTGCTTAAAGTTTCCACCACACTTTTGGTCACTGACGGATAAAATTTTGCTTGTCCTTTTCTTTCTTTGTTCGTTTTTAAATTTATGCTTTGTATATTTTTTGCATATTTTATTTTCTTCATTTTTATTCCTTTTGTTTGTTGAATTCTTAATAAATAACGAAAACGGGCATCACGTTTGTCGCATAAGGGAAATGGATCAATTTTGATTCTGCGAGTTTTTATTTTGCCCCAGTAAAATGCTTTATTTTACTAGCAAAAACAAGTGTAATTTTTCAAAATATCCCATTCCTTATTCTGCTTAGCATTTATTTTTCTTATCTCACCCTATAATCCTTTCATCTACAACCTTCTCTCCAAATAACCAATTTTTCAAACAAACTTCATAACAATCAATTCAACAAATCCCAAATTAATCAATGCAATAAATTTTAAAAAGCCAATCCCACAAAATTTTAAACTACGAAAATTAAACATTCCAAAAAATCCTAACCATTATCTATTTTCTTAAAATCCAACCTATTTTTTTAAATTTACAGCAATATACAACAATCTCATGTTATCGCCATATGATAACACGGAAAAACTTTTTTAACTTTTTTTAAAAATTTTTATTCCGCCCCACACAATAAAAATCCACCAGCTTAGCTTGTGGATTTTTATTGTATCGTTATAAACATAGCAGGAAAAATAAGAAATTTTTATTTTTTATCTAAATAATCTTTTATTTGCAAATAGGCATCATTTATCCAAAATTTCCAATGCTCATCATCTATAAACTCTGCAAGTATTTTTGATTGATTTTGAGGAATAAAAATTTTATCAAAACTACAACCATACTCGTCTCTAGGCTCTGTTGATATTGTTCCATAAGTATTAGATACAAAAGAAACGGGTTCTTTATCTGGTTCACAATATGAAATACTTTCTGTAAAATATGCTTTCCTGTTTTCCATCCCTTGCATCAACTATTCCCTGTAACATATGTTATTTCCATAATTTCATCGTATAGTTTTCTTTTTAAGATAGCAATATTTGTTAATTTAACATAATTTGCAATAAAAAATGTAAAATGGTAATTTTTTAAGCATGGGGTGCTTAATATTACAAGATCCGTTCTGAAATAAGATTTGATTGCTTTTTCAAAACATTTGATAATGTGTTAACATTGTCAATCATTTATAATCTTATAAGCTAATGCATTTAAAATGTTTAAGATTGCTTATTTTTTTTAAGTGGACATAATGGATCAACATCATCTAAATTTTTTAATAAAAAAAGAGATCTTGCACGACAACCTCCCCTGCAAGATAGATAATTCTTACAAGAAAGACAAACTTTATTCCCTGCAATATTTGATGCGTTTAAACTCTTTTCCCATATTTTAACATAACTATCCTGTTTAATATTTCCAATATTATATTTTTCTCCCCAAAAAATACAGGGTGAGCAATTCCCAACTTCGTCTATCCAAATTGCTTCTTTACCACAATGGCAACCAAAACCATTTGTCCCTACCCAAATCTTATTATTTATTGGCATATTAGGATAAACAATTTTTACTTTAGATTTTATTTTCTTTATATCATCTAAAAATCTAATATATTGATCTTGGTCAATTGTTATATCCAGCCCTTTTGCTCTTCCAAAATCTAAAAGTGGAGTAAATCTTATTAGGTCAATGTTATAATTTTCTGCAATTTTTATTAAAGAAGAAACATCTCCTAGGTTCCTTTTATTTATAGACATTCTTAATGCGGTTTTGCCTTTATAAAACTTTTTAAGCAACTCTAAAGATTTCAAGGTTTTATCAAACGTTCCAGCACCCCTTAAATATTCGTGGTTTTCTTTTAGCCCTTCGAAACTGACCCAAAAATAATCCAAATTCATTTCATTTAATTTTTCTATAAGTTCTTTGTTTAACAATAAACCATTTGAAACTATTGATATAGCCAATTGTTTTGATTTTCCATATTTTAAAATATCTAACAAATCTTTGCGGGTTAATGGCTCTCCACCACCCAAACAAATAAAGAAAGTTCCATTTTCATACATAGCATCAAATAATTTATACATGTCCTTAGTGGTAAGTTCTTTTTCCAATTTAACCCCAGAATTAGAAAAGCATTGTTTACATCTTAAATTACATAATTTAGTCAAATTCATAGAAATTTTTAACGGGGCACTCATTTGCCCCACTCTTGGTTGATTAATTTCATTAAATTGCTCTGCCAAAATCTCTTTAATTTTAACTGTTTCGGTTTCATTAAGATAAAACTCACTTTTTTTCAGTGAATCATAAAGCCGAGATCCAAAATACTCTTTCACTAAAAAATATCTTTTCATAATTTTCACCTTTTGATTGTATGTTGTGCCTTATGGGGATCGATGTCTATTCCACAAGTTCTACAACACGATTTGCATTTCCCATTAACCAGTTTATTGATTTTCCACGACTCTGCAATTTTTTGAAAAAATGGACCTTCATATATATCTTTTAAAGATTGATTAACCAAAGATAAATTATGTTTCAAATATAATTTATATTCATTTAATTCTAGATCATCTTTAACTTTGTTTACAGTACCATAACAAACTTGTTGGTAAACCGTACAACATGGAAAAACCTCTGCTCCAGCACTTATAAATATTCCATTTGTTTTTAATGCCTGACAATCAATTTCTACTTGATCTAAATATTTGACAACATCACCAAATTGGTTTATTTTTTCAAAAAAACTCTTTTCTGTAGAATTTCTATATTTTTTTGTGCATGGAAGTTCTAAAATGTATTTTATATTTCCATTTATATCATAAACAGGATGTTTACCATATTCAAGAATAGTGCTATCTAATAAATTGTCAAATTCATATAACCTTTTTAAAAACCTACTGGTTTTTTTGATTTGAAAACTACAAAAATTTAATTGTTTACTTAATTCTCTGGCTTTTTCTACTTGGTGTTCATTATGTTTAAACACTATAAAATCCCAATGTGCTTTACCACCTTTATTTATGTATGCTTTGGCGTTGTTAATCACTTTTTCAAAAGAAGTATTACATCTATGTAATTCACTAATTTCATCGCTTCCATCTATACCAAAAATTATATTAAAATTTTTGTCTTTTGTCATTAAAGCCAAATCTTCCCACCATTCTTCATTGAATAAACTTCCATTTGTATAAAGATCTATTTTTAACAATGGGTTACATAAATAAAAATAATTAATAATTTCTTTCAAATCGACCGCATTTATAGGATCTCCATAAACTCCACAAAGGCTTATTAATTCCAATTGGCGTAGAAATTGTTTTGGTATTAGTTTTTTACAATCGGTTAAAGACCATTCTTGAATTTTTAAGCCTTCACGTGTTTTACCTTTGAAGTTTCTGCTACACATAGGACAACAAGCATTGCATTTTGTTGTTAATTCAATGTGTAAACCTTTTATTTCAGAAAACTTAAATTTTTCCATGAAATATTACCTTAAATGTACTTTTTAAAATCCTTTTACCTGTTTAACTTTTTCAAACATTTTGTCGTGTGTGCCAACATAAGTTAAATTTTCGGGAATATCATCAAAAAATTCAATTTTTTCTATCTCCGAATTTGGCAATGGTTCAAACCTAGATATTTCAGCATAACACAGCAATCCATATTTAGAAATTGAATAAACACAAATTGGTTCTATTTTGGCTTCTACGGCGCCAGTTTCTTCATAAAGTTCTCTTTTTGCAGCAGTTAACCAATCTTCGCCCTGCTCTATGTGCCCACCAGGGATCTCCCAAGTATTGCGCTCTTTATGTTTGCAAAAAACCCATTTATTATTGTATCTGCTAACTAAAACAACCCTAGTGTACTCCTTCTCATCAATATCTCCAAGTTTATCAAATTTAACAACAAACATATTATCCTCCTCTTTTAATTCTAATTAGATTTTACAATAAAACCAATAAATAGTCAAATGTTAATTAAATTTTTTCAAATTAATTATTCAGCATTGACAAATATTAATAACTGTTTTAGAATAGCAAAAAAAGGGGTGATATGATTATATCTATTGACGGTGCTGATGGCGTTGGGAAAACAACTTTAGCCAAACAATTAAGTAAGCATATTAATTTTGATTATATAAAGGATCCTTTAGACGAAATTGTAAGAATATTAGGAAATAAAGAAAAAAATATAGAAGCCACAAAAAAAGCAAAAACACATGTTTTTCATACTGGCAAAACAGATGCTCAAATTGCTAATTACTTGTGTAGGTCATTATTATCTCTAAAAAAGAAAACAACAGATAGAAATCTTGTGATAGATAGAGGCATGATGTCAGCTGCAGTATATAATTTAAACGATGAAACTGAACCACTGTTTGATTATTTTCTAAAAGAAAACATCGCGGGCGACATATGTATATTTCTATATGCAACTCAAACTTGTAGAATACAACGACTAATTGAGCGGGCAAAGAGGATTGGGGATGAACATAATGATTTAAATAATGATAGAGTATTGTCTTTAGATTCAACTAGAACCATAGAATATATAAAATCTAGAAATATTAATTCAATAATTGTTGATACTACTAACAAAAATGCCCAACAAGTTTTTGAGGAAGTTGTTGATTTATTATTAAAAAATCCCACCTTTCAACAAAATAATTTAAAAAGCCAACATCAAGATGACAAACAATATTAAACTATAATTAATTTTATTTTAATTTAGTTTTTAACTATTAAAAATTACTTAATCTATAAGAAACAAAAAGTTAGATTCATAGGTTGAGATCAGTTAATTTTAAGAATATTGAAATAATGATAAACCATTAATACTATTTATTTTTAACCTTTTTAAAAATCATTTATCTTAAAAAACAAAAAAATAGTTTCGTTTAATCTTAAGATGTCAATCCGATAACGACATTATTACAAAGCTGTATAATGGTCAAGCAATTTTAATAGAGAATTTCATTATCACAAAAATAGAAAGTAAAGTTTTAAAAATGTGCTTTTAATATTTCGTGAAAAATATTATTAGAAGCAGATTAAAAAAAAGTAATACTTCTTACCCATAATTTGAAATCTTTGCCGAAACAAATGGCAACTTTTCAAATCTATCAGCAAATGCAGTTTATACTCATTTGCAAAACAATCAATAAAACCAAATGAGAAGAAGTTGAAACATACTTCTTCTTTTTTCTTGTAAATGTCTATTTGTTCACAAAATTATGATATAATCAAAATGAGAGATGTTTATGGACAAAAGATATACAGATTCTGAATATTTATTTAAAAACTTTTTATTATCAAAACTTAATCTCAAAGCAACATATTTAGATATTCCTGACAACAATTGCTTTTATTTATGTATAAGCG
>CALVOB010000029.1 GCA_944350095.1 uncultured Clostridia bacterium | reverse complement strand
TGGCTGGGGTGCTAGGATTCGAACCTAGGAATGTGGGAGTCAGAGTCCCATGCCTTACCGCTTGGCGACACCCCATTGTGGGGTGAATGGAGGGAATCGAACCCTCGACCTCCAGAGCCACAATCTGGCGCTCTACCGACTAAGCTACATCCACCATGCTGGTGCGTCTGGCAGGATTCGAACCTGCGACCTCTGCCTTAGAAGGGCATTGCTCTATCCAGCTGAGCTACAAACGCTCGTGGAGCGGGTGAAGGGAATCGGACCCTCGCAACCAGCTTGGAAGGCTGGGGCTCTACCACTGAGCTACACCCGCAAAACTTTCTCGTGACATTTGAAATAATACCACATAATATGCCCTATGTCAACAAAAATATTAAAATTGTTTTTAAATTTTCTAAGTTTATTTTTAAAATAAATTTATAGTATATTTGCATATTATAATTTAAGTATGATAAACTTACTTTGTTTAACCAAGATAAATAGGAGGATAATTAAGTAATGAAAAATCTAATAAAATATGCTACCGCCTTAATTTTAGTTTTATCATGTGCCTTTATTTTTACAGCTTGCGGAAATCCTGATTATAAAATAAACACAAGCGTAACCAAAGTTCAAGGAGTAAATATAACATTAGATAATAATGTAGGAAAAAAACTTTTTTCTACTGAAAATGGAGACTCTGAATCAAGAGTTAATCAGTTTGCAAAATATGGAGAATTAGATGTTGTTACAATTAATGTAACAGGTACAGTATCAATAGAAAATTGTGTTCAATATGCAACAGCTATGGATGCTAATGGTAATCCTGTAACTTCAAATGAAAGTGAAGTTAATTATTACACTGACTTTTTTGAATTATCAATGAAAATACCTGCTGATGCCACAAAATATCAGGTTTCAGACGGTCTTCCTGCAAAAGATATTGCAGAGCTTGAAAATGTTAAAGATGGTTATGTAGTTGAAAACACACAATGGCTTCTTGGTGGAGCCGATAAAACTGGCTGGACAATTTGCGGGACAGCTACAACCAATGATGGATATTTTTATTACGCATTTTTAGATGATAACGATGAAGTTGTTAAAGAATTCTTTGTTCGTGTAGTTTACGATGTAGAATTTACTGATTAAAATATAGATACTTGGTTAAGCCTTAAAAATGAGTTTATACTCATTTTTTTGTTTATTGACATATATTTAAGATTATGATAAACTTTTTTTGAGGTAAACATGAACCAGTTTAAATTAGATTTTAAAGAATTATATCTAGCTTTTGAAAATAATGAGCCTAGGCTTTGCGTATTTAATAATAACAAAAATAAAATTAGATTTTTAAAAAGCAGGGTTATAAAATACATTTCTGATGTTGAATTTGTTTCCCCTGTTATAATTTTACCTATAGATAATGGTAATATGAATAAAAGGCACTTACAAACAAGCTCATTAGATGAAATAATTAGCGGTCATATTTCAGAATCCCAGATAGATGTAAGATTGTTGTGTTTAAAAGATGAACATTTTAATTATTTTAAAAAATTAAAATCTTACGGTAATAGATATTCTGCTGAATATTTTATTAAAGCTGAAGAAAAACTTGTAAAAGGTTATAATAAAAGTAAAAGAAAATCTGTAAATAAAGAAGGAATTGAAACTAAAGAATTTTTTGGTTTTTAAACGAGATTACTAGCTTTTTTATAAGGAGAATTTTATGCAAAATATTTATGACAATAAAGAATTTTTTGATGATTACATAAATATGCGAAATAAAGAAATTAATGCAAACAACTTAATAGAAAAACCAATTTTTCAATCTCTTCTCCCCTCTTTTAAAGATAAAAAAATACTTGATTTAGGTTGTGGATTTGGTGACTTATGTAAATTTGCAGAAAATGATGGAGCAAGAAAAGTTGTTGGAATTGATATTTCAAAAAACATGATAGATAAGGCAAAAAAAATAAACTATGGAGAAAAAATATCTTATTTAAACTTACCTATGGAAAAAATAAATGAAATTAATGAAAAATTTGATTTTGTTTTAAGCTCTCTCGCCTTTCACTATGTTGAAAATTTTGACAAATTAATTAAAAACATTAAAAATTTACTAGTCCCTAATGGTTATTTGATATTTTCACAAGAACACCCTGTTGCTACTGCTTTTATACCGCCAAAAAATAAAAAAATTGATAGCAAAATAGATATAGAAAATAAAAGATATTATCTACTAAGCGATTATAACAACAACGGCAAGCGTTCTATCCATTGGAATATAGATGGAGTTGTAAAATACCATAGGAATTTTACCGCAATTATAAACACCCTTTCGGAAAATAATTTTATAATAGAAAAACTAGTTGAAAGTTATGCTGATGAAGAAGCAATAAAATTAGAGCCTAAATATAAATATCAAAATGATAGACCTTATTTTTTATTTATTAAAGCTAAACTTGCATAAAAAATATCTCCTTTTAGAGATATTTTTTATTAACATTTATAACAATATACAAATGATTCCGCCTTTGCCCTCATTTACTATTCTAGTTAAGGTTTTTCTCATTTTTCTCTGAGCTTCAAGTGGCATTAAACTTAATTTTGAATGTATTCCATCTGATACCATTGAATGTAAACTTCTTCCGAACATCTTTGTTTCCCAAATGCTTTCAGGATTATTTTCAAATTCTGTTGTTAAATATTGCACTAAGTCTTTACCTTGTTGTTCTGTTCCAACAAGTGGACTTACTTCTGTTTCTACATCTACTCTCATAATATGAAGGCTTGGAGCAGATGCACGGAGTTTTACGCCAAAACGCGAGCCTTGTTTAACTATTTGTGGGTCGTCTAAAGTCATATCTTCAATAGTTGGATTTACTATTCCATATCCCGTTTCTTCAACTTCTCTAAGTGCTTCTTCTAGCTTATCATATTCTTTTTTAGCATGAGCTAGTTCTTTTATGAAACTAACCAACTCATAATCATCTTTAATTTCTGTTCCGCATTGATTTGAAAGAACCTTATAGAAAAGTTGTTGTTTTGGTTCAACATCGAAATAAACACAGCCCTCTCCCATTTTTATACTTCCAACAGATACAGGATTAAAATTATCGTCTTGTGCAAAAGCAACTGTTGTTTTATCTATTTGACCAATTTTTGTTACATTTTCACCAAATTTTTTTATTTCTGAAATTATACTTGAAATTATAGGGTCATCATAAGGAAGTGCTTGCAACCATTCAGGCATTTTAACTTTTAAAGATTTTATTGGAAATTCAAGTAAAATTTTTTCAAAAATTTCATCTATATCTTCGTTTTTTAAATCTATAACATCTATGGGCATAACAGGAACTTCATATTTTTTTTCTAAACTGTCTTTAAGTTTTTTTGTATCATCACTTTCAGGATTATCTGTATTTAAAACTATAACAAATGGTTTTCCTTGGCATTTCAATTCAGACACTACTCTCTCTTCCGCCTCTACATAATTTTCTCTTGGTATACCTGTAAAACTCCCGTCCGTTGTTAAAACTATTCCTATTGTAGAATGTTCTTCTATTACTTTTTTAGTGCCAATTTCTGCAGCTTCTTCAAAAGGAACTTCCTCTTCACTCCATGGTGTTTTAACAAATCTTGGCTTATCTTCTTCTTCATGCCCCATTGCGCCATCTACTAAATACCCAACACAATCTATCATTCTTACTTTCATATCTACATTGCCAGCAACGCTAATTTTAATAGCTTCGTTTGGTACAAATTTTGGTTGTGTTGTCATGATAGTTTTTCCCTCTGCGCTTTGAGGAAGCTCATCAATTGCACGCTCTTTTGCATGCTTATTTTTAATGTTTGGCACTACTAAACTTTGCATAAATTTTGTTATGAATGTGGACTTTCCGCATCTTACAGGTCCTACAACACCTACATAGACATCTCCATTAGTCCTTTCTTTTATATCTTCATAAACTTTGTATGTTTCCATAAAATATTCCCCCTTTGTGGCTAATGTAATTTATGAAGATTATTTTAAATTTAGAACAAAAAAAGCCTTGATTTTTTCAAGGCTTAATTTATTTTATTTTTATGCTTTTGCTATATCAAAAGTTAAAGATATTCCTGTATCAATTGCATTATCATTATTGGGAACTGTTATGTCAACACGGAAAGTTATTGATGTAGGAGTTGTTCCTGTAGGAGCTGATATTTGAATTGGATTGTTAGATGTCTGATTAAATCTATAGTCAGAAACTGTTGATCCATCAACTTTTTTTGCAGTTACTTGCAAGTTACTACCACCACCTGTTTGCTCACCTGTTGTATTAAACGAATATGATGGAGTAAATTGAATAGCATATTTAGAATAATTATAAATTGTAACTTCATATCTAACAGTTGGTTTTGCTAAATATAATATAACTTCACCCGTTTGCCATGAAGTAATTTCCCCTGTTCCACTTATAAAAGCATTTTTAGGCGCTTCCGTCTTTATTGGAAAACCATTATTAGAAGCATCAGGTGTAAAATTTTTAATTTGTTCTAATGTAAATCCTGTATCTGTAAGTTCCCCGAATGAGCTTTCATCTTTAGTATTTCCTTGATATGTTCTAATTGAAATACCAGCATAAGCATCAGTTGGAGTAAAATTTAAAGTTGAAGTGGTTGTAAAACTAATAGTGGAACTTGCATATACGCCTGTGATAAGCAAGCTTACACACATTACACATATAACCAAAGACAAAAGAATTTTTCCTCTTTTCTTCATGTTTTCCTCCTAAACTACTTCTTTATACTAGTAGTATACCACATATTTTTAAAATTAAAAAATAATTTTTATCCTTTTTTATTTTTTTTACCAAGTTTTTTAAGCGAACCTACCAAGTTTACTTTATTCTCCTTTCCAATTAAAAGCCTAAATATATTTTGTCTGTGCATAAAAAATGTTAAAAAGAATAAAACAAACAATAAAAGTGCCAATGTCATATTACCACGAAAGCGAAAAGCTTCTATTATCGTTAATGCTGTTATGAATATAAAACTTGCAATAGAAGCATAATCAAATATACATAGATAAATAAAAGCAATCACAAAGAATATTAGCACTGCAATAGGTCTTGCAACTGCAAAAACTCCTAAAACACAAGCTACACCTTTTCCACCTTTAAATTTATAAAATATTGGAAAGCAATGGCCAATAACTGCACCAAGCCCGCCCACATATAAGCCTATATAAGCAGAAGAGCTTCCGTCCCCACCAAATAAAAAGTAACCTATTAGTGCTGGAATTGCCCCCTTTAATGCATCTAAAACAAGAGTAAGTGCCCCTGCTTTAAAGCCATAGGTTCTAAGCATGTTCATAGTGCCCGGATTCCCACTTCCCGACTTAGTGATATCACTATGCATTACCTTTTTAGAGAGAATTCTAGCAAAATTAATAGAACCTAACAGATATGCACCTAATACCAAAAGAATGTATTTTAAAACAATCATTCTTCCTCCTGTTTAGATTTTAATATAATCTTTATTGGAGTTCCAGAAAAATCTACGGTTCCCCTAATATAATTTTCTAGATATCTTAAATATGAATAGTGCATTAAATTTGCGTCATTTACAAAAAGCACAAAAGTAGGCGGATTTGTATCGGCTTGAGTTATATACCTAATCTTCAATCTTCTTCCCTTTCTATAAGGTGGTTCATTTGCAACCATTGCACTTTGCAAAATTTCATTAAGTGCTCCCGTAGGTATACGCCTATTTGTATTTTCTATAACTTTTTCAACTTCTGGCATTATTTCACCAAAACGCTTTCCTGTAAGAGCGGATATATAAAGCGTTTTAAAATAACTCATAAATTTAAGCTTTTCATCTAAATCTTTTTGATATCTTAAAATTGTTTTATCATTTTTTTCAACTAAATCCCATTTGTTCATTATTATTATGCTTGGCTTGTTTTCTTCATGAACATAACCTGCTATTCTTACATCTTGTTCAGAAATTTCTTCACTAGCATTAAATACTATTAAAACAATATCAGCTCTTTTTATGGCGTCCATAGAACGAATTACAGAATAACTTTCTATGCTTTCATTTTCAACTGCCCTTTTTCTTCTAAGTCCAGCAGTGTCTATAATTGTGTAATTTTTATTATTATATCTAAAATTAGAATCTATTGCATCACGAGTTGTTCCAGCAACATCACTTACTACAACTCTATCTTCACCAAGAATTCTATTAACTATTGAACTTTTACCAGCATTTGGCCTACCTACAACAGCTATTTTTATAGTTTCGTCATCATCTTTTTCAACAGGTTCAGGGAAATGCTTTACTACTTCATCTAATATTTCTCCTAGTCCCTTTGCTTGTAAAGTAGACATTGGAAAAGGCTCTCCTAAGCCAAGAGAATAAAAATCGTAAGTTTTTTCTACTTCAAAGTTATCTAATTTGTTAACAGCCAAAACTACAGGTTTATTGCTTTTTCTAAGAAAAGATGCTACTTCTTCGTCATTCCTAGTAACACCAGCATTTCCATCTACAATAAAAATAACAACATCTGCAAGCTCAACCGCAATTTCTGCTTGCATATAGATATTTTTTTGAAAAATATCTTCACTAGAAGAATCTAATCCACCCGTATCTACTAAAGTAAAATTATGCCCGCTCCATTCTGCATCTGCATAAACTCTATCTCTGGTCACACCAGGTGTTGAGTCTACAATACTTATTCTTTTACCAACAATATAGTTAAAAAATGTGCTTTTACCCACATTAGGTCTTCCAACAATAGCTACAAGAGGTTTTTTCACGCTTCACTCCATTTAACTATGTTAGTTTAACACAACTATAATTATTTTTCAATCGTTTTTAGCCTTTCAATCTTTTTTTCATATTTAACTTTTTTTCTTTTAAGATAAGCCCCATAAATACATTCACATATAATTGATGTTAAAAAAGCTAATATTAATGCTGTTAAAAGTTCACGACTTCCAAGCATTAATACTCGTTCACTAGAATATTTAATTTGATAAAACATTATTTGACCAACATTTAAACCAAAAAACAAAGAAATGTAACTAATAGAGCTTCTTTTACAAATTAAATAAGTTATAAGTCCTAGCACTACACTAAGTATCATATATGGTTTAAATAATGCATATTCAAATGCTGAATAATCTATTAATTTGTAAAGCAAAACACTAATTAATACAATTAAAAAGCTTACAATAAAAGCAGTTATTCTTCTTTTACTTCTTAAACTAAAAAGAAATTTAATACAAATTATTAATGGAAAAACAAACCCTGCAATACTTATAGTTATGTTTTTTATTTTAATATCTGGCAATATCAATAAAACAACTAATGTTAAAAGCAATCCAGACATAGCAAAATGATTAATTCCTATTTTTTTATAAATAAAACTACCAACATCAAATAAAGACAATATTATCAAAACCCCAAGCAAAATAAATATAAAATCCATTTATATCTCCTTTTTATTTATTTTGCTTATTTTTAAAAAATATATTAATATTTGATATAAAAATTAAATTTTTTATTAATTTTTTAATAAGTTTTTTATTAATTTTTGCATTTATAACCACAAGCTTTGCACTTATCTTTGTTTTTCAAATGTCTATAAATATAAATTATACTTACTACAATAATAATTAAGCCTAGTGCCAACATTAAGAAATAACCAATACCGTATATAGACATAAAATTATATAAATTATAAACTATAAATGACAATAAATAAGCAATTACAAATTCAATAATTATAGAAATAATTGTCCATTTTGTGCCTATTTCTTTATTTAAAACACTCATAGTTGCGATGCATGGCATGTAAATTAAACAGAAAACCATATAACTTAATGCAGAAGCAGGTGTGAAATACACAGCAGAACTTGAATTTAAAATAGAATTTTGAACTTGATTTTGCATAGAACCAGCATTTACATCTATACCATTAAAAATGGCTATTGAGGAAACTATAACTTCTTTTGCAACAAGTCCAGCAATAAGAGCGGATGTTGCTCCCCAATTACCAAAACCTAGTGGTATAAAAATTGGTGCTAAAAATTTACCAATACTTTCAAGCATGCTTACTCCACCATCTGTTGGGACATAAGCAAAACCAAAACTAAAACTTCCAAGTAGCCAAACAATTATATTCATTGCAAATATCACTGAGCCAATTCTAATAATAAATTGTTTTAAATTGTCAGATATAATATTTAAAATTCTTTTAAAACTAGGTAATCTATAAGGTGGAAATTCTAAAATAAATGATTGATTTTTACTTTTTAAAGCAGTTTTTTCTAAAATCATACTTAGTATTATTGCTACAACCACTCCAAGTAAATAAATTGAGAAAATTATAAATAAATTTGAAGCTCCAAAAAAAGCTCCTCCAATTACAGCATATATAGGAAGTTTTGCACTACAACTCATATATGGAGTAAGCATAGCAGTTTTTATTTTAGAATTTTTATCTTCCATATTTCTAGCAGTAAGCGCCGCAGTGGCACTACAACCAAAGCCCATTAAAAGTGTGTAAACGCTTTTACCTGAAAGCCCTAATTTTTTAAATATATCTTCAAAAGAAAATGCAAGCCTTGCTAAATACCCACTATCCTCTAAAATTGATAGAAAGAAAAATAATAGTACTACTTGTGGCAAAAAAGAAAGTATACTTCCAAGCCCTGCCACAATTCCATTTTCAAATAACCCAATTACCCATGGAATATTACAGATACTAGCAATAAAATTTACTAAATTTGCACCTATTATATTTTGTATAAAATCTGATAAAAGCGAAGAGAAAAATGCTCCAACTGAAAAAAATGTTAAATAAAAAATTAAAGCCATAATTCCTAAAAATATAGGAATACTTAAAAATCTATTTAATATTATTTTATCTATTTTACTTTCACCATAGGCTAATTTTTGTGTTTTTTTAATACAAACTTTTGATAAACATGAAATATAATCATATCTTATTTTTGCTATCTGTTGAATATAATCATTGTTTATTTTAATATTTTTTTTATTAAATTCTAATTTTTCTATAATTTTTTCATCTTTTTCTAATATTTTAATAGCAAAAAAATTTAATTTATTGCTGTCGTTGATGTTTAAATTATTTTTTATTAAATTAAATTCTTGCATCTTATTTAATTCTTTAACATAAGATGGCGGATTAGAATATTTAGGTTTGTCCGATAATTTTTTAATTAATAACTTTAAATCGTTTATATCCTTTTTACTGCTTGCATTAAATAAAAAAACTTCAATTCCTAGTTCTTCTTTTAATTTATAAATATCTACTTCATTAAATCGCTTTTTACTCCCCATAGTGTTAATAGCAAGCAATACATTTGCTCCTAATTCTAAAAGACCTAGTGTTAAATATAGATTCCTTTGTAAATTATTTAAATCACAAATATTTAGCATTAGCTTGTCCGTACCATTTAAAATATAATCTACCGCAACTTGTTCTTCAAAACTAAGTGCAGTTAAAGAATAAATGCCCGGCATATCTACAAGTTCAAAATCTTCTCCGCCTGCATTAAATTTTTTTCTTTTTTCTTCAACTGTTACACCATGCCAATTACCAATGTGTTCATTACTTTTAGTTAAATTATTAAAAAGAGTTGTTTTTCCTGTATTAGGGTTGCCTATAAGTAAAACTTCTTTCATTATATCACCTTCTTTACTTCTATAATTTTTGCAATATTATCTCTAAATGATAGTGTGTAACCATTTAAGCTAACAAGAAGCGTTTTACCTAAAAAAGATTTTTTTAACACGCTTATTTCTGTGCCTTCAACTATTCCAAGGTCACCTAATCTTCTTAACATATTAATGCCTAAATTTTCATGAACTTTTACCACTTTAAATTTTGTGTTCAAGTTTGCCGATTTTAGCGAAGTGTAATTTTCTTTAACATCACATTTCATATTAAATAGATATGATATTTTTTTTATTCATATTCTAAAAATTTTAAAAAACTTGAAAAATGTCGAATTTTGTGTTCTTATAACAAATTTTAAACATATATTTAAATAAGGCTATTAAAAGGAAAATAAATTTGTGCAAGAATGTTCTTTTTTAGAGCTTCGATGTAAAGAAGTAGTAAATGTTGTAGACGGAAAGCGTCTTGGACACATCACTGATGTGGTTTTTGACTTACAAACAGCAAAAATCACTGGTCTTGTTGTGCCCGGAAATAAAAGTTTTTGGAATGTATTTAAAAATGGCACAGAACTATTTATTCCGTTTACTCAAATATGTAAAATTGGCGAAGATACTATCTTAGTTGAACTTTACGGCACATCTCCAACAGCAAACACATTTGCAGTATCAAACAAACAATGAAAAACGCTTGGAAAAAATAAATTTTTATAGTATAATATTGCAAAGGAGAAATATTAATGAAATGTATATATTGTGGCTGTGAAAATAGCAAAGTTTTAGACTCTCGTTCTACCGAAGAAACAAATTCAATTAGAAGACGCCGTGAATGTTTGGGTTGTGGAAAAAGATTTACTACATACGAAACAATAGAAACAACACCAATTTTAGTAATAAAAAATGATGGTTCAAGGCAACCTTTTGATATAATGAAAATTAAAAGTGGAATAATAAAAGCTTGCGAAAAAAGGCCTGTAAGTTTAAATCAAATAGACCAAATTTGTATGGAAATAGATAAACAAATTCAAAATTCGCTTGCTCAAGAAGTTACATCAAAAGAAATTGGTGAAATGGTTATGGAAAAATTAAAACCAATAGACCAAGTAGCTTATGTTCGTTTTGCATCTGTGTATAGACAATTTCAAGATGCAACAAACTTTATACACTTCTTAAATGAAAATATAGATAATAACTAAATTTCTAATTACAAATTAAAAAAAAACTAAACACCTTAGTTTAACTAAGGTGTTTAGTTTATAATTTACTTTAATTTATAATTAAAACTTAAAATTTAATTTTAACAATTTATTAATATAAATAAAATATACTAATTATTGAATATATTTCTTTATTGCGTCCAACGCATTTTTTTCTAGTCTAGATACCTGAGCTTGTGAAATTCCAACCTCATTAGATACCTCCATTTGAGTTTTTCCTATAAAATATCTTAAAGTTAAAATTTCCTTTTCTCGAGGGCTTAAATTTTGAAGTGCATCTTTTAATGCAAGTTTTTCTAAAAAATTATCTTCGCTAGATTTATGGTCTGAAATTTGGTCCATAATTCTAACCGTTTCAGAGCCGTCGTTATATACTGGTTCATTTAAGCTTACTGTATCACTAATAGCATCTAAAGCAATTGATACATCTTTAACAGGCATATCCAAATTTGTGGCAATTTCTTCCACACTTGGTTCGCGATTATATTTTCTTGTTAATTCTTCCCTAACTCGAAGAGCACGATATACTATATCTCTTAAACTTCTAGATACTCTTATAGAGTTATTATCCCTTAAATATCTTCTAATCTCACCTATAATCATAGGCACAGCATAGGTAGAAAATTTAAGATTTAAAGTCATATCAAAATTATCTATGGCTTTTAAAAGACCAACACACCCTACCTGAAACATATCATCAGCTTTTTCTTTTTTGTTTTGAAATCTTTGCACAACGCTGAGAACAAGTCTTAAATTTGCAACTATAAATTGTTCGCGTGCAAGGTCATCACCTTTCTTAACCTTTTTTAAAAGTTCCTCTATTTCAGAATTTTTTAGCTTTGGAAGAGAGTTTGTATCAACTCCACATATTGCCACTTTTTTTGCCATAGATATCCCCTTTATGTAAAAGGTTATCCAACTAAAAAGTTTTAATTCACAAAATTAAAATTAGCTAAAAACAGACAATTTTATATAATCTATTACTCATTTCCTGCTTTTTGTATTTCTGCACGCATTTTTACCAAAATTTTTTTCTCTATTCTGGATATATAGCTTTGAGATATACCTAACATATCAGCAACTTCTTTTTGTGTTTTTTCCTCATAGCCACCTAAACCAAAGCGTAATTTCATAATATCTTGTTCTCTTCTACCTAGCTTTGAAATAGAGTTCCATAAAATTTGCTTTTCAACAGACATATCTAAATTTTTAGAAACAGAATCTTCTTCACTAGAAAGAACATCACTAAGCAACAATTCATTACCATCACTATCAAAATTTAAAGGCTCGTCTAAACTAACTTCAAGCTTTTGTTTAGTAGTTTTTCTAAGTTGCATTAAAATTTCATTTTCTATACAGCGAGAAGCATAAGTTGCAAGTTTTATTTTTTTATCAAAATCGTAAGTTTGAACAGCTTTTATTAAACCAATAGCTCCCACAGAGATTAAATCTTCTAAATCCACACCTGTGTTTTCAAAGCGTTTTGCAATATATACAACAAGCCTTAAATTATGCTCTATTAGCTTTTCTTTTGCCTGTTCATTACCTTTTTGCATTTCTTCAATTAAAATTTGCTCTTCATCAGGTTCTAATGGCATAGGCAATGCTTCATTCCCGCATAAATATAGAACAATATTAGATAGTTCATCAAAAATATTTTTACTTAGTGCAATTTTTAATTTTTTTAAAATGTTTTTCAAAAGTTTCATTTTATATACTCCTTAAAACTACTATTAAGTAACATTCCACAATCTAGTTTTTGTTCTAAATTTTGATATGATAATGCTAAAAGTGGCTTTTCTAACTTAAAAACTTCTTGATTTCTTTTAACTTCTAATTCTTCCACAGAGAACACAAGCATCTTTGTAGTTTTTCCAACACTTCCTACACTTAAATAATGTGCATCATCTAAATTTTCAGAAATTTTACCTTTAAGTAAAGTATCTATTGTTACATTAAAAAGTTTATAGAAGTTTTTATAGGTTAAAATAAATACTGGTTTTCCTGTTTTATTATCTTTAAGAGTATTTCCTGTATCTAAAAAAGCTTTAACTTTAATTTCTTTTTCTTTATTTTTAATTTTAACTTCATAAATTAATTCACCTAGTTTATTCTTGCTTTTTACACTTTTTACAAAATGTATAACCACATAACTTACTATCATAATCATAAGTATTACAATCCCCATAGGAAGACCAAGTTCGTAACTTACTACACCATCTGTAACCACACTTTTCCCAAAAGAAAAACTTATAAAAAAACACATACCGCCCATTAATGCTGTTGAAAATAGAAAACAAAAATAATTTAAAAGAAAACTTTTAAAATTTTTGTAGTTAAATGATAAAAGCACCATTAATATACTTATAAAAAACTTAAATAATAATAATTTTATTCCATCTATTTGAAAAATAGAAAACACTATTACTGATATAGTTCCTATTACGCTTCCTAGCACTAAAAAGGCGTTTCTTGCGTTTAATTTAAGAACCTTTTTGCATACAAATAAAATTGCAAAATTTATTATAAGATTATCTATAATAATATCTTCTATGTACATAAAAATATAATAGCGCAAAAAGTTTGATTTGCACTATAATAAAAAGAAATTAAAATGTCTAAATTTGCATAAAAAAAGCATTCATTAAGAATGCTTATAAATATACTTACAAATTAAAATCTATCTTTTTTTAGTTTTCTTAAAAATGGTGGAATATCTGTGTCGTCTATATGTATTCTGGAACTGTTTTCTACTTGTTCTGGCTTGCTTTCAGGAGCAGGCTGTTGTGCAGGTTGAGAAGCTTGTGTTCCAAAGAAGTTTGCACCAAAAGCTCTCTTTCCATCAAAATTATTAAAAGCTTCAACATCAGATTTAACTTTGTTTAAATCTTTTTCTTTTTCATCAAATAATGAGCCATTAAAACCTGTTGCGATAATTGTAATTTCAACTTCATCATTCATTGATTCATCAATTCCTGAACCAAAAATTATATTACAGTTAGGGTCAACTACTTGTTTTACAAGGTCTGCTGCTTCATATACTTCGTTTAATGGAAGGTCTAAGCCACCTTTTACATTTAAAAGCACGCCAGTAGCACCCTCGATTGTTGTTTCAAGAAGTGGGCTTGATACTGCTTGACGAACAGCTTCAATTGTTTTGTTTTCACCTTTATAATGACCAATACCCATATGTGCAAGGCCTTTATTTTTCATAACAGAACGAACATCTGCAAAGTCTAGATTAATTAAGCCTGGGGTAACAATAAGGTCAGAAATACCTTGAATACCTTGTCTTAAAACATCATCTGCGTATCTGAAAGCTTCAACAATAGGTGTACCCCTTGGAACAAGTTGAAAAAGCTTATCATTTGGAATAACAACTAAGGTATCTACATATTTTTTAAGGTTTTCAAGACCCTTTTCAGAGTTTTCCATTCTCTTTCTGCCTTCAAAGCTAAATGGCTTTGTTACAACAGCTATGGTTAAAATACCCATTTCTTTTGCAAGTTGTGCTACCACGGGAGCAGCTCCTGTTCCTGTTCCGCCTCCCATACCAGCAGTAATAAACACAAGGTCGGTATCCTTTAAGATTTCAGATATATTGCCCTTACTTTCTTCTGCTGCCTTTTGACCTATTTCAGGTTCTGCACCAGCACCTAATCCTCTTGT
>CALVOB010000028.1 GCA_944350095.1 uncultured Clostridia bacterium | reverse complement strand
GGAGAATTTATTGCATTGGTCGCTGATAGACTTATTTTAAAGGGCTATAATTTAAAAGAAAATAACTAAATAACAATTTTTGTTAAAGTTAAACTTTTTTAAGTTTAGGGAAATCCAACATATTTTTATATTGGTTGTTTAACTATCTTGTTTTTATAAAAAATACTAAATATAGAATTTAGTATTTTTTAATAATAATTTAATATTAACGACCTATCTTCTTATTAAATTTTTCAACTCGTCCGCTTGAATCAACAATTTTTTGTTTTCCAGAGAAAAATGGATGGCATTTATTACAAATGTCAACTTTTATTTCACTACCTTTTACTGTTGAACGGGTTTTAAATGTATTCCCACAAGCACAGGTTACTGTTACCTCGTGATAATCTGGTTGAATTTCTTTATTCATATTTCACCTCACTTAAATTTGCAAACGCTATAATATCAAAAAAACAATGCTTTGTCAAGTAATATGGCGCAATTTATTCCTTTTCTTTTGATATAAATTTCCCAAGTCCCTTTTCAAAAAGCGGATTGTTTATTTCTCCTTTAAACCATGTTGGCTTTTTAAAATTTTTAGCTTCTTCTTCATTTTTGAATTCTACTTTTACTGCTTTTAAACCAAAGAGCATACCTTGATATAATGAAAGTTCACAATTTTTACCGTTTGTTTCAATATCATAAACTTGTTTTTTTACTTCACGAATTTTACCTTTATTAGAAAATGCATAAAACATTTCTTCGCTTATGTTTTTCTTTTCAAGAATAAGCTCATCTTTATTGTAAATATAATAATTTCTTACCCCATTTTCAGTTACAACTACTTTTGTAATATCAGGGTCTTTTTCGCTTAAAAATAGTAAACTTACATTTCTTTGATTCTTTCTTTCTACCATTTTAGGAACTTGATTTATTGTATAATATTTTATAATTTTATTCATATTTTCTCCTTCTAATATAGAATATCACAATTCGTTTGTTATGTCAATATAAGCAAGTTATCCACATATCCACAATAAGTTATGCACACAATTGTGGATAACTCCTGCAAATTTTGACGCTTTTTAATATATTAGATTAAAATTAACAAGTTTTGCATAATATATCTTGATGACAATTATACAATCCATTATACTTGGAATAATTCAAGGGGCAACAGAGTTTTTGCCCGTTTCTTCAAGTGGACACTTAGTGCTTTTTAACAAAATATTTAATATAAGTGACAATTTTATAGGCTTTTCCGTTTTCTTACATCTTGCCACTCTTTTTGCTGTTGTTATTGTTTTAAGAAAAAAAATATGGTGGCTTATTTGTCACCCATTTTCACCCCTTGCTAAAAAACTATATCTATCAACAGCTATTACAGTTGTAATTGCTCTTATTTTTGAAAGCTTTTTTAAAAGTATGTTTTCAGGTGCCTATCTTTCTATTTTCTTTATGATAACTGCTATTCTTTTAGTTTTAACAGAGTTTTTAAGTTCAAAACGAGTTTATCATTCATTTAGTTACAAAACTGCAATATTTGTAGGACTAATGCAAGGAATAGCTGTTATTCCCGGAATTTCTAGGTCAGGTTCTACAATTTGCGCTGGCGTTATGGAAGGAGCCAACAGAGAAGAATGTGCAGAATTTTCTTTTATACTTAGCATACCTATAATTTTAGGTTCTATGTTATTTGAAATTATAGATTGTGTAAAATCTGGTGTTGCATTTTTTGATGCACCACCTTTACAAATAATACTTGCCTTTTTTAGTGCCTTTATAGTTGGCTTTTTATGTGTAAAAGTTATGTTAGATGTTGTAAAAAAAGCAAAGTTTACCCCCTTTGCTATATACTTAGTTATCCTTTCAATAGTATGTTTGTTTATAGTGTAAAAGTTTTAGTTATTAAATTAAAGATTAATTTTTATTAAACAATATTTGTTATTTATAATATGAATAGCTATGGCATTACTAAAAGCAAATTTATTGCATAATAAATAGTTTTTTAAACAAGAGTTGTTTTTATTCCGTAAAAGCATAGCGGTGGCATGCCAAAGGCATGCCTGAAAGGTCTTTCAGACCTTTCCGTGCGGGGTTTAATCCCCGCACCCGCTATGCCTTTATCTCGCCCCCGCTTACCACTATCACCTTATCTGCCAGCCCGTCAAATTCCGTACATGTAAGAAATGTTTGTGTTTTCTTGCAAAAATTTAATAATCTTTTTTTTCTACTGTTATCTAACTCACTTAAAACATCATCAAGAAGAAGTATAGGTTTTTCTCCTGTTTGTTTTTCTATGATTTCAAGTTCAGCAAGTTTAAGTGAAAGCGCACAAGTTCTTTGCTGTCCCTGCGAACCAAAAGTTCTAACATCTATACCATTTACACTCACTTTAATATCATCACGATGTGGCCCTACACTTGTAAAACACAGCTTTATATCCTTTTCTAAATTTTTATTCAAAGCCTGTAAAAACTTTTGCTTTATCTCTTCTTCTGTACTTCCAATTATTCCTGTGTAATCCAGCTTCAACTCTTCGCTATCACTAGTTAAATATTTATGGCTTAGCAAGGCATAGGGAGCTAAATTTTGCAAAAATTGTATTCTATTTAAAATAATTTTACTACCAATAGTAGCAAGCTGTTCGTCCCAAATTGATAGTGTACTTAAAAGCTTTTCCCGAGATAAATCTTCCTTTAAAAGTTTATTTCTATTAGCAAGCACTCTTTCATATTTCCCCAGCAAATAAAAATAGTTTTTGCTCATTTGCGACAAGCTGATATCCATAAATCTACGCCTGTCCTCCGGGCTTTCTTTGATTAATTTCAACTCGTCTGGAGAAAAAAATACTGCATTTAATTCCCCCATAAGTTCGCCTATTTTTTTTATAGGTATTTTATTTATTCTAACTGTTTTTTTAGCGTTCTTTGAAATTATAATTTCAATATTACTTTTCCCATACTTTTTTTCTACATCAAGAGATATATATGCCCGTTCCATATCCCATTTTATTGTTTGTTTCTCTTTTGATGCCCTTAAACTTTTACCTATGCTACACATATATATAGCTTCTATTAAATTTGTCTTTCCTTGTGCATTTGCGCCTTTTATAATATTTAGTCCATCAGAAAAATCTACTCTTAATTCAGAATAGTTTCTATAATTATTAAGTTTCAAATTTTTTACTCTCATAGGCTTATAACGGTTTTAATTTTGGCAAATTCTTGTTTCTTGGATATTTTTCTGGCGACTTAGAAATCTTTTTTACTATCACTATACTTCTGTTATTTCCCTCTAAATCAAATTTTTCCACCTTTTCAACTTTTCCGCCCAATATCTTTAAAGCATTTTGAGATGAAGAAATTTCTTCCTCAACTTCTCCTCCTTTATAGGCAAGAAGCTTTCCACCTATTTTTAAAAATGGAAGAGCATATTCTGTAAGTGTATTTAATTTAGCAACAGCTCTAACAACTACATAGTCAAATTTTTCTCTATTATCTTTTATAAAATCTTCTGCCCTAAAATGATAAGCAGATATTCCACTTAGCTTTAAAACATTTATCATTTCATTTAAAAAATTTACTCGTTTATTTAAACTATCAATCATAACCACATTTAAGTCTGGTCTGTAAATTTTTAGTGGCAAACTAGGAAAACCTGCTCCCGCACCAATATCTAAAATAGAAGAATTTTTTTCTATTAAATATTCTGGATAAATGCTATCTAAAAAATGCTTAATAAATACATCATTTTCTTCCGTAATATTTGTTAAATTAAAACTATTATTATAGAAAATTAATTGTCTATAAAATTCATTTAATTTATTTAATTTTTCTTCATCTAAATTTATATTATATTTTTTAAATAGATTAATTTTTTCCATTTTCTCTCAACTTTAAATAAATTATTAAAACAGAAATATCTGCAGGCGAAACGCCAGAAATTCTAGAAGCTTGCGAAATAGTTTTTGGCTTAATTTTATCTAATTTTTGCCTTGCTTCCAGTCTTAATCCCTTTAAGTTTAAATAGTCCACATCTTCAGGAATTTCAAGGCTTTCCTCTTTTTCTAACTTTTTAATATCTTCTTCTTGTTGCTTTAAATATCCCTCGTATTTTACTTCAATATTTATTGTGTTTATAATATTATTATCAAAGCCCTCAAAAATATTAAATTCGTTATTTAATTTAAAAGCATCAATATTATTTCTTTTTATTAAATCGTAAGCTGTTAAACTTTGTTTTGGTATATTTTCTTCGTTATTTTTTAAAAAGTTTATTAATTTATCATCTAATTTAATTTTTATTTTTAATCTTTCTCGTGCTAAATTTAATTGTTTTATTTTTTCTTTATATTTTTTATATCTTTTATCATCAACAAGACCAATTTTTCTACCAATTTCAGTTAGTCTAATATCTGCGTTATCTTGACGAAGATACAATCTATATTCCGCACGCGATGTCATCATTCTATAAGGCTCATTTGTGCCCTTAGTTACAAGGTCGTCTATTAAAACGCCAATATAACTTTGATTTCTTTTTAACACAAGCATATCACTTCCACTATTATAGGCACTTGCATTTATTCCAGCAATAAGCCCTTGTGCCGCAGCTTCTTCATAACCGCTAGTGCCATTAACCTGACCAGCAAAAAATAGTCCCTTAACCTTTTTTGCTTCAAGAGTTGGATATAGTTCTAATGGATTAATGCAGTCGTATTCAATAGCATATGCATTCCTCATGATGCTTGCGTGTTCTAAGCCCTTTATTGTGTGATACATATCTTCTTGCACATCATACGGAAGAGATGTGCTAACACCTTGAATATAGAACTCATTTGTTTCTAAGCCCTCTGGTTCTAAGAAAATTTGATGACGCTCCTTATCTTTAAAACGAACAATTTTATCTTCAATAGAAGGACAATATCTTGGTCCTGTTCCCTTAATTACACCTGAATACAATGGCGCACGAGAAAGATTTTTTAATATCACTTCATGCGTGTTTTTATTTGTATAAGTTAGATAACATACAGTTTTGTTTTTTGGCTTATGTTTTGTCATAAAACTAAAACTCTGTATATCATCTTCGCCATACTGAACTTCAAGTTCAGAAAAGTCTATGCTTCTTCCATTTATTCTTGCAGGGGTTCCCGTTTTAAATCTTCTAACCTCAAAACCAAGGTCTATTAAACTTTGTGTTAGCTCGTTTGCTGGTGCAAAGCCGTT
>CALVOB010000027.1 GCA_944350095.1 uncultured Clostridia bacterium | reverse complement strand
CCAAAAACCGATTGGTCGATTGTAAAATTGTTTAAATATTTAAAAGTTAAGTTGAAGAAAAAAGAGCAAGTAAAAATTAAAGAAAGAAATCAAAAAGAAACAAAAGAATAAAAAACGATAAATTCTTGTCGTTTTTTTATATTTTATCAAACATTTTTTGTCCTTTATTTTTTAAAACAATTAAAGATATGATTAATATTAAAATGTAAACAATGTAGAAATTAAAATGATCAATGTTAAAACTAAATTGTTATATAGTTTTTCTCCTAGAATAAAACCCGTGATTAATGGAATAATAGCAATCGCAAAATTTATAATTAAACAAATAAAAGTGCTTAAACTTTGTTTAACTGCTTGCGTTATGTTAATCCATTTTAAATTGTGAAATCGCAAGTTAATCAAAAATCCTAATAATGAATTTTCAATGAGTGTAATTAATTGGAGCAATGCACTTAAAGAGATTATTAAAAAATTGTTTATACCCAAAAGTGCGGGGAATAAAATATTGGAAACAATCACAAAGGGAAGGTATAAAACTATAGAAAACATTATTTTTGACAGTGCTATTGTTTTAAAAGGAATGGGAAGACTTTTGACAATGTAATTTTTTTCACCTTCTACATTTGTGCTGACTGAAGAAGGAATAGCTGTTCCAATCATCATTAAATTGTCAAATGTAAAAATAGCAAAGGCAACGTTCTTTATTTCTTCTTAATTTTGAAAGATAAAGCCAAAATTATTGATATTGCTACAGTCATAATTGCTCCCATTATGCAGTTTACAAAATATACGGGAGTATTAACAAAAAGTTTAAATTCTTTACAAAACAAATCTTTAAAAACTGATTGTTCTTTATAAACTTCTTGTTTTTTTGTCGTTTTAATTTTAGAATCGCTTTGCAATAGAAATAAGTTTAATTTTTTATAAGTAATGGTTAAAAGTGTAATACTTATTATAATCGCAAAGATAGCGTTTTTATTAATCTATATTATACAATTCAGAAATTAAATTCTCTAAGACCACTGAATTTTTCACTCGTGCAGGATTAAATAAGAAAAATATAAATTTTTTGTACCATAATTTTCGCTATTCTTTTCGCCTATATATTTCACATACACTGAATGACAGATTGGTTAAAATATAAATTACTCCTTTATTTTCTTCCATGTAAACCTCACAATACTAAATTCATTATAACACAAATTCTTTAATTTTGTATAAAATTATAAAATAAAATATTGATTTTTTGTTTATTATTTTTTTTGGTATTAGATAAGATGCAAAAGAAATTTATGCACAATTCTAGTACTTTTTCTAATTAGTTTCAATAAGTTGCGTTATACCGATTTTTTTATAAAAATACTTTAAAAATTTTATGTATTGTGATATAATAAAATTATATGCAAAAAGAAATTATAGATATTTTAAACTATAATAATTTAAACTCTGAATTTTGTTCAAAACATTTTCCAGAATTATTTAATCGTCCAGATAAAATGTCTAATGATTTAAAAATGATTTTTAAAGCTTGGCAACGACAAAATAAAATTACAGAAAAATATAAAAGCGGAGAATTAATAAATTTATCTCATGGAGATCCAGTACAATCTCAACTAAGTAAAAATTTTAAAAAAACTTTTAAAAAAATATTATTAAATAATGCTCTACATATATATCCATCTTCTGCTGGAAATGAACAATCTAAAGAAGTTTTATCCAGCTACATTAATAAGCGATACCTTAAAGGCAATTCAATTACAAGTTCAAATATAATTATTGGCAATTCTACTACTTATTTGTTTAATTTACTTTGTCAAAATTTATTAAGACCTTTTGATGTTGTAATAATACCAAGTCCAACATATGGAATTTTTGCATATATACCAGAACGATATGGTGCTTCAATAAAATTTTTAGATTTAAAGCAAGAAGACAACTGGTTTGTAAATATAAATGAGCTAAAAAAAGCAATTCTTCACATTAATAATAAGTTAAATACTTTAGCAAAACAAAAAAAATTATGCTACATCCCACGAGTTTCAATGCTGTTTCTTATAAATCCTAGTAATCCTATTGGAAACTATTATTCAACAAAAAATTATGATGATCTTGAAGCAATAGCAGAAACTTGTATAAAGAATAACATTGTAATTGTTGAAGATTTATTGTACGATGGCACTATATATGCTAATAAAAAGATTGTTTCTGTATTGAATACAAAAGCCTTCCCCGACAACGCAGTTATTTTACAAGGAATTTCAAAAGCGTATGGGCTTGCAAGTTTAAGAGCAGGATTTGCAATTTCAAATGAAATAATTATAAATTGTTTAAGAAACAAATTATTTCAAAATATGGATTCAGCAAGCTTATTGCAATCAAAATCTTTGGAAGGTGTGTTTGGTACACCCTTAACTACTCTTATAAAAATTGAAAATAAAAATTCAAATATTTATGAATATAACTTAAATTTAATTATTGCTATGATAAATGGTATAGACTCCATTGATACAAAAAGCTTTAATAAACTAATAATTAAAGATATTAATAAAGTAACAAAAAATAAAAAATTTACAAAAAAATTATTAAATGGTATAGAAGGAATATCAATTTTAAAAAATTCATTACCTCAATCTGGATTTTTTATCAATTTAAATTTTGAAAATATTAAAGGTAAAAAAATTAAAAATATAGAAATAAGAAACATTTATGATGTGCTAAAACTTTCAACACAATATTGCAAATTTAAGTTTTTATGTGGAACAACTTATGGTTTTAAAGAAAACTCAATGATTGGTCGTATTACATTTTCAAATAACAAATATGAACTAATAAAAGCTTTTTACAGTTTAGACAAAATATTAAATGAGGAGAAATATTATGAAACAAATTGAAATTACAACAAGAATATTAGAAGATTTAAATAGCGTATCTAAAAAATTAACTGATTTAGGATTTAAAAAAATTAGAACAAGTTTTATAGATGATATCTATATGTGTCCTTCTTTAAATGGCATTTCAAAAAACAACATATCAAATTAC
>CALVOB010000026.1 GCA_944350095.1 uncultured Clostridia bacterium | reverse complement strand
TATCTTATTTCCGCGGAACAAATTGCTGAATATGTATCTAAAAAATTTTTACTTTCTATTGCCGAAATTGATGATATTTTAATTTCTTTAAATAAAGATAACTATTTAGACTTTGTAATTTCTGATAGCAAACATGGTTATTATTATGTTATAACTTTAAAGAATAAGGGATTAACATTTAAAAAAGATGAGAAAAAAAAGAAAAAAGAACTTTTAATATTGTTTTTACGCACGCTTGGTATTACAATTTTAAGCTTTTTTTTAGGAATACTACTTAGAATTATATTTAATGGATAAAGTTAAAACAAACTTTCTAAAAGTATTGTAAATATATTGTTAAAGTGGTATAATACAAAGATATGGAAGAAAGAAAATTTGAATTAAAATCAAAGTTTAAGCCGTCTGGTGACCAACCCGAAGCAATTGAAAAGTTGGCAGAAGGAGTTGAAGACGGGCTTCAATCGCAAGTACTTTTAGGTGTTACCGGAAGCGGTAAAACTTTTACTATGGCAAATTTAATTGCTAAATTAAATCGTCCAACTCTTGTTATTGCACATAATAAAATTTTAGCGGCTCAACTTTGTAATGAGTTTAGAGAATTTTTTCCTAATAACCGAGTTGAATTTTTTGTCAGTTATTATGATTATTATCAACCAGAAGCCTATATTGTAAGTTCTGATACTTATATAGAAAAAGATATGTCTATTAATGAGGAAATAGATAAGCTAAGAAACTCAGCCACTTCTTCGCTTTTAGAACGCTCTGATACTATTGTTGTGGCTTCAGTATCTTGTATTTACGGATTGGGTAATCCTGAAGAATATTTAAAACTTCAAATTTCTCTTCGTGAAGGGGAACAAATTTCAAGAAACGAAGTAATGAAAAAGCTTATTGCAATTCAATACACTAGAAATGAACTTGATTTTCACAGAACTACTTTTAGGGCAAAAGGGGATACATTAGATATTTTTCCTGCTAATAGTTCAGAGATTGCAATAAGAATAGAGTTTTTTGGTGATGAAATAGATGGAATTTATGAATTTGACCCAATTACAGGAAACAAAATAAATAAATTAAAACATATTGCTATATATCCCGCATCTCACTATGCGGTTGGTTCTGAAAAATTAGAGAACGCACTTAAACAAATTGAAGAAGATTGTAAAATTGAAGTTGCGGAATTTGAAAAACAGGGAAAATTAATAGAAGCTCAAAGGCTTAAAGAGCGTACCAACTATGATATAGAAATGATGCGCGAAGTTGGGTACTGTAATGGAATTGAAAATTATTCTAGATATTTTGATGGTAGAGAAATAGGTGAAGCCCCGTTTACTCTTATGGATTATTTTCCAAATGGTTTTTTAACTCTTATAGATGAAAGTCACATGACAATACCACAAATTCGAGCCATGTATAATGGTGATAGGGCTAGAAAAACAAGCTTAGTTGATTATGGCTTTCGTTTAAAATCTGCTTTTGATAATAGACCTTTAAATTTTAGTGAATTTAATTCTAAACTAGGGCAAGTGGTTTATATTTCTGCAACTCCTGCAAAATATGAATTAGAAAAATCTGGACAAGTTGTCGAACAATTACTTCGTCCAACAGGATTATTAGACCCAAGTGTTGAAGTAATAAAAACTGATGGTCAAATTGAGCGTTTAATGTTTGAAATTGAAAAGGTTATAGAAAAAAATCATAGGGTGCTTGTAACTACACTTACAAAAAAGATGGCGGAAAGTTTAACAAGTTATTTAGCCGAGAAGGGAATAAAAACACGCTATTTGCATAGTGAAATTGATACAATGGAAAGAATTACCATTTTAAATGGTTTAAGAAATGGTGATTTTGATGTTTTAGTTGGAATTAATTTACTTCGTGAAGGATTGGATTTACCAGAAGTTGAACTTGTTGCTATTTTAGATGCTGATAAAGAAGGTTTTTTAAGAAGTGAAGGAGCATTAATTCAAACAATTGGGCGTGCGGCTAGAAATGCTGAGGGGCATGTAATTATGTTCGCAGACACTATTACAGATTCTATGCGTAGAGCAATAGATGAAACTGCAAGAAGACGAAAAATTCAAGACGAATATAATAAAGCTCACGGTATTGTACCTAAAACTATTATAAAAGAAATAAAAAATACTCTTGAAATTTCTGAAAAGGTGTTTGACGATGGGCTTAAAAAGAGTGATATTCCTAAGGAAATTGAAAGATTAAAAGGTCTTATGAAAATAGCGTCTTCAAACTTAGATTTTGAAACGGCAATAGAGTTAAGAGATAAAATAGCAGAATTAAAAAGAAGGTAATTATGGAAAACAAGATAAAGGTTATAGGAGCAAAAGAAAATAATTTAAAAAATGTAAATTTGGAAATTCCTAGGGATAAACTAATTGTATTTTCAGGTGTTAGTGGTTCAGGCAAGTCTACACTTGCTTTTAACACTATTTTTGCTGAGGGACAACGAAGATACATGGAAAGCCTTTCTTCCTACGCAAGAATGTTTTTAGGGCAAAGTCAAAAACCCGATGTTGAGAGTATTGAGGGGCTATCTCCATCTATTTCTATCGACCAAAAAAGCACTAATCATAATCCGCGTTCTACTGTTGGGACTGTAACTGAAATATATGATTATTTAAGATTACTGTTTGCTCGAGTTGGAGTCCCTTATTGTCCAAATTGTAACAAACCTATTGAAAGACAAACGGTTGACCAAATTGTCGATAAAATTATGGCTTACGGAGAAGATGAAAAACTGCTTGTAATGGCACCAGTTGTTCGAAAGGAAAAGGGAACACAAGCAAAACTTTTTGAAAGCTTGAAAAAAAGTGGTTATGCCCGTGTTGAAGTTGATGGTAATATCTATATGCTAGATGAAGAAATTAATCTTGATAAAAATATAAAACATACAGTAAATGTGGTTGTAGATAGGCTATAAATTAAACAGGAACTTATTGGAAGACTAACTGAAAGTGTGGAAACTGCTTTAAAATTAGCCGATGGGCTTGTTATTGCTGTTCATGGCGAAGAAAGAGAACTTTTTTCAACTAACTTTTCTTGTCCTGAATGTGGATATTCATTAGAAGAAATAACACCAAGATTATTTTCTTTTAATGCTCCTTTTGGGGCTTGTCCTAACTGTACAGGACTTGGTTATACAGAGGATATAGATGAAGCAAAAATATTAAAAAATTCTCATTTAAGTGTAAACCAAGGAGCATTTAATCATACGGGCTGGAATATTTTTACAGGTTCTATGGCAAAGATGTATTTTGGATTAGTTTCTAAAAAATTTGGTATAGATTTAAATGTTCCTATCAAGGATTTACCTAGAAAACAAATAGAAATTCTTTTATATGGTTCAAACGAATATTTAGACGATGGGCATAGATATAAATTTGAGGGTATTTCAAAAAATCTAAAGCGAAGATATTATGAAAGTAGTTCTGAATTTATTAAATTCGAAATACGCAGATTTATGAGCGAACAAACTTGTAATGTGTGTCATGGTTCAAGATTAAATACTGCTGCATTATCTGTAAAGATAGACAAGAAAAGTATTGCTGATTTCTGTGAAATGAGCGTGGAAAACTTATATGACTATTTAGATAAATTGAAGTTTAAAAAATACGAGCAAGAGATTGCTGATAGCATTTTAAAAGAAATTAAGGCAAGATTAAAATTTTTAATTGATGTAGGTTTGAATTATTTAACACTTTCTAGGAATGCTCAAACTTTAAGCGGAGGAGAAAGTCAGAGAATAAGACTTGCAACACAGATAGGAAGTGGTCTTGTTGGTGTGCTTTATATTTTAGATGAGCCAAGTATTGGTCTTCATCAAAGAGATAATGATAGACTTCTTTCAACGCTTTTTAAACTTAGAGATTTAGGGAATACATTAATTGTTGTTGAACATGATGAAGACACTATTCGTGCAGCTGACTATATTGTAGATGTTGGTCCTTATGCGGGGGTTCATGGAGGAGAAATTGTAGCTACAGGTAGCGTGAAAGATGTTATAAATTCTCCAAATTCTATTACAGGCAAATTTTTAAGCGGTGAGGAAAAAATAGAAGTTCCTAGTGTCCGTCGCAAGCCAAAAGAATTTTTAGAAGTTAAAGGGGCAAAAGAACATAATCTTAAAAATATTAATGTAAAAGTGCCACTTGGAGTATTTACTGCTGTTACAGGCGTTTCTGGAAGTGGTAAAAGTAGCTTAGTGAATGGAGTTATATATCCTTATCTTTCAAATGAACTAAACAGAAGTAAATTAGAATTAGGTAAATTTGAAAAAATTGAAAATGTAAATGCTCTTGATAAAGTAATATTAATAGACCAAGCACCAATTGGAAGAACACCTAGAAGTAATCCAGCAACTTACACAGGGTTATTTACACCTATTAGAGAACTATTTGCAGCTACACAGGACGCAAAAGAGCGTGGGTATTCGGCTGGAAGATTTAGTTTCAATGTTAAAGGTGGAAGATGTGAGGTGTGTGAGGGGGCAGGACTAAAAGAGATAGAAATGTATTTCTTGCCAGATATAGAAGTTCCTTGTGAGGTATGTAAAGGTAAAAGGTACAATAGAGAAACTTTGGAAGTTAAATATAAAGGAAAAAATATTTCTGATGTGCTTGATATGACAGTTGAAGAAGCAATGAACTTTTTTGAGAACATACCATCTATATACAACAAAGTAAAAGCGTTATATGATGTTGGATTAGGCTATATAAAACTAGGGCAATCTGCAACAACGCTTAGTGGCGGTGAAGCACAAAGAGTTAAACTTGCAACAGAACTAGCCAAAAAGGGAACAGGTAAAACAATATATATTTTAGATGAGCCTACAACAGGACTACACATGTATGATGTAAAAAAATTAATAGCAATTTTGCAAAGATTAGTAGATGGTGGGAATACTGTGCTGGTTATTGAACATAATTTAGATGTTATAAAATCAGCGGATTATATTATAGACCTTGGTCCAGAAGGTGGAGATAAAGGTGGAGAAATAGTAACAGTAGGCACGCCAGAAGAAGTAGCAAATTGCGAAAAATCTTATACAGGAAAATTTTTAAAGCCATATTTGAATAATTAAAAAGAGCAAATTTAATTTTGTTCTTTTTATTTTTTTAATTAATAAATAATTATAAAAATTTTAATATAAATTATTTATTTTTTATTTAAAAAAATTTTAATCAATTTTATATTTTAAATAAATTAATTATATTTAATTTTTGTTATCAAATTATTTAATAAATTTTATTTTTTAAATCTTTTATATTAAATTTTGCAGGCTAATTCCCATTACATGATGATAGGCGTCTGTGTAGTGAATTATTACTTTTAACGCGGCTTTAAAATCACTTTCTTGATTTGTTTCACTATAAGATTTTAAAAATGTTATTTGTGTAGACATATCTGCTATGTCTTTATGATTAATTAAAAAGCATAACATGCTTTCATGTTTGTCCCATGAGGCTTCAAGACGCTCTACCATAGCTTGAAGCTCTGGTGCGTTTACATCTTCTTTATCATCTACATAATTTTCTATGGCAAGAGCTTGATTATATATATCATTTAAATATTTATCTACTGAAATTTGCTCCCATATACATGCTAGTGTAAGCAGTGCTAAGATAATTAAAACTGATATTAGGCTTTTTCTCATATTAAACCTCTACATTTTCAAATGTTATGAACTCTTTGTTCTTTTCTTGAATATAAACTGTGCCACTTTTATTTAAGGTTAATACTAGTATTTTTGAAATTTTTTCTATTCCAGCTTTTTTCATGAATTTTTCTATGAAATTTTTGTCTACACCTGCTAAATTTACATTGTTTTTTAATATTTTACCTTCGCTAACAAGTGTTACAGGTATTGAATTTTCTTCTAATTTTAATTTTAAGTCTTTGTTAACAACAGGAGAAAAATCCGATTTTGGCAAAACATTTACTGTGCCATTTGTTTCCATTATAGCGTATTGTACTTCTTCTAAATTGAAATATCCTGCGCCTCTTATTGCTTCAAACAAGTCATCTACTGTTATATTAAGACTACGAAGTGCCTTTTCGTCTATACCTTTGGGATTTATTACTATTACTGGCTTGCCACTTATAAAATTTGAAAATTTTGTACTATTTCTTGAAATTAATGTTAAAAAATAATGCACGACTACAAGTGTTAATAATGGCACTATTCCATGCAGTACAGGTACAGATAGTTCTGCCATTGGTATAGTTGCTAAGTCTGCAATAATTAGTGTTAAAACAAGTTCAAATGGTTGCATTTGACCAATTTGTCTTTTACCCATTAATCTAAATACAAATAGTACTAAAATATATATTACTATCGCTCTTACAATTATTGTTAACATGCTTTAAGTTTGTTTAATTTTTTTCTTTTTATGCGGTTTTTTAAACTTAAATTTCTTTTTAATTTCTATAAAACATGTTGAAATATTTATTAATCCCATACTTGCACAAAGAAGAACAAAGAAAATTGCTCCTATGGTGCAAGATATAGCAAGATTAAAGAATAATGGAATAAAATTATTTAATATTCCTGTTATGAAGCTAACTAATGCTGAAACTGGTAAACAACAAAATATAGCTTTTGCCATTGGTTTAAATATATCTAATTTACATTTGGTGGCTTTTGATATCATTCGAATATTTAATATTGAGGCAAGAGTCATACAAACGCCCATGCCAACTATTATTGCTCTAACACCTATATATTTTGGTAAAAACCAAATTGAAAGTAGCATTAAAATTGAACCTAATATATAGTTTTTTAATGATTTCATTTCAAGACCGAGAGCATTCAAAATTGATGAGCTTATGTTTGTAAGACCAAGTGGTAACATTATCCATGCAGCACTTGCAAGTAAAACACCGCTTGTTGCGTTATCGTAAAAGAATATTCCTATATTTTCACCAGCACCTATATATAGTGGGATAAAGAAAATTGAAACAAACATTGTAAAAATGATGGATGAAGTTATTCTGTTTTTGATATGATTTGTATCTTGTTTAACTACTGCACTAGATAAGTCGGGAACTAATGCCATAGAAAGTGAACCTGTTAAAGCGGAAGGAATGAAAATAAATGGAAGTGTCATTCCCATTGCAATACCATAAATAGATAATGCTTGTGCACTTGTATATCCTGCGGAAACCAATCTTAGTGGTACGATTATTGCAATTATAGGTTGAATTAAACTAGATGCTATTCTAACTCCTGTAATTGGAATAGAACTTTTTAAAAGTGTTTTTGTATAGTTTTTGGGTTTTTTTAGTCTTCCACCATAAATAAAATACAAAACGATAACGAATATTGCAGAAAGCACGCAAGCCAATGTCATAGAGGCAGCAGCAGACATTGCAGATTGCATAACTGTTGTTGCTCCGCCTATTATTATTACACATAAAATTATTCTTACTACTTGTTCAAATAGTTCAGCAATGCAAACTGCAAAGAAATTTGAATGTCCCCAAAGTGCTCCACGGAAAGTAGAATAAATTGAAGAAAAAACTACGGCGGGTAGCATTACAATTAAAATTATCATACATCTATCATCTGTAAATAGAAGATTAAACACTTTGTTGAAGATGAGTACTACCACACATAAAATAATGCTTGAAATTAAGCCTATAATCAATGCAGTGGTAACCATAGAGTGTTCTTCTTTTTTTTGACCTTTTGCTTCTAATCCTGCAGATAATTTAGATATTACTAATGGTAGTCCGCTTGAAACTACTGTAAGTAAAACACCAAATACACTCATGGAAACTTGGTATAAACCTAACGCTTCTGCACCTAATTCTCTTGATAGAAAAATTCTAAAAAAGAATCCTAGTGCTCTTGTAAGCACGGAAAAAAATGTTATTAATGCAACTGCTTTAAATAAAGATTTCATTAAAATATTTTATTAGACAAGCTTTTTTAATATGAGTAATTTTTTACAAGTTTTAAAATATAAATATAACATGAAAGCAATTTTAAAACGACGAGCAGGTTATATTATAAAGCAAAACGAAACATTAGAAGATGTTTGTAAAAAATTTAATGTAAATATCGCTAATATAAAATTATATAATATGATATCTGATGTAGAAGAGGGAGATATTGTATTTTTCCCAGAAAGCAAAAACGGTTTATATGTGGTAAAGCCTGCGGATACATTTGATGGTATTGCTAAAAAATTAGGTTTGACCGAGCAACAACTTTTTAAAATTACAGGGACGACTAGACTTTTTATAGGTCAAAGAATAGAGTTTTAGGAGGGAAGATGATAAATTTTTTTGGTGAACTTAAAAAGGAATTTAAACTTCCCTATGTAAGTGATTATAATTTAATTAATATAACAGGAAAAGCTTTGTATGTTGAGGGCCACACAGGGCTTATGACACTTTCTAAAGAATTAATTTCGTTTAGAGTGAAACATGGCGTTATTGTGGTGGAGGGTTGTGGACTTTCCTTAAAAGAACTTTCAGAAAATACACTATGCATTGAGGGAAAAATTAAAAAAACCGAGGTTTTTTAATGAAAAAAATTATTTTTGAATTTAATCATAATAAAAAATATAAAATTAAAGGCGTAAATTTAGAAAAATGTTTTAACAATTTAATTAAAAATAAAATTAAATTAAAAAATGTCAAAAAAAATGACGATAATACAGCGGAATTTTATATAAATATTGAAAGCGAAAAAAAATTAAAACAAAATTTAAATAAATTTAATATTAATATTTTACAAGAAAAAGATTTCGGATTTTTATTTTTTATTAAAAGCCTATTTTTTCGTGTGGGATTAATTTCGGCATGTTTTATTTCATTAGTTATGTTATTCGTTTCACAAATGTTTGTTTTTAAAATAGAAATTTATGGAAATGAGAATATATCTAAAAATGAAATTATTTCGTGTTTAAATAACCTTGGAGTAACATCTTTTACGCCAAAAAATTCAATTAATTTAAACGATCTTGAAAGCAATTTGCTTGAAAGTATGCCTTCTATAAGCTTAGTAAGTATTATTACAAAAGGAAATAGTTTAGTTGTTAATTTACAAGAAAAAGTTATAAATGATGAATATCAAAATGTTGGTAACTTTACGCCTTTAAAAGCAACGGCTTCGGGTAAAGTTAAATCTATAAAACTTATTCAAGGCACTCTTTGTGTTAAAGTTGGGGATATTGTAAAAGAGGGAGATATTTTAGTTGAACCTTATATTATAGATAGCTCTGGAAATAAAAAATCTGTTAAAGCGGAGGCGGAAATAACGGCTGAAATTTGGTGTGAGGGAAGGGCTACTCATTATGATAATGCCATAAAAACTATAAAAACAGGAAATGTAATTATTAAAGATGATATATATTTTTTAGGTTTACCTATTTATATTAGCAAAGTTGAAATTCCTTATGCTGAATATGAAGTTAATAAAAAGGTAACCAATTTATCTACAACGCTTATTCCTATTAAAATTGAAAGAAGTTTTATTGAAGAAACTAAAACTGTGGAAGAAAATGTACCATTTGAAGATGTAAAAGATAAAGTTATAGAAGAAGCTAAAAATTTAGCTTTAGAAAAAGCAAAAAATAACAGTGCGATAGATGAATATCACACTGTAACATCAAACGCAGGTGTAACTCAGGTTAGTTATGTTGTTGTTATTGTTGGAAATCTTTAACCTTCAATTATATCTTCTGGTCTGCGCTTATTTTCTTTTTCTTTGATTCTTTTAATTTTTTGAATGTTCTTTTTATCTGTTGGCAATATTGCTTTTGTTATATTTTTAGCATGTTCATAACGAGATTCGCTCATTTCAACAATATCTTTACAATGCTTGTTTACAAGAGCTAAAAAATTATCGTAATCTTTTCTAAAAGTTTGAGGGCTATCTAAGGTAAATGTTATTTCTTTGCATTTTACTTTTCTTTTTGTTTCAAAATTTCTATAAACAACATTTTCTAGAGCTATGTCACATTTAAAACCTGTACCGCCAAATACTTTATATATATCGGCTTTTATTTCTATTACAAGTTTTGGTCTTACAGATTTAATAACATTTTCAAGGTCCACTCTAAACTGCATAGAAAACATGCTGGTTATTGCGTCTATTAAATATAAGGAATGCTCTTCGGGTGTGTCGCGCTGTGATATTTCATGTACAAAAATTTGTTCATCTGATTTTTTAAAAGCTTTTGGAAGAAATGATAATTTTTCTAATTTAAAGTAATATTTTCCATTCTCAGAGGTTTTATAAAATAAAATTCCTGTTCTTTGGAGTAAGTTTTCTGGGGTGTCGTAATAAGTAATTGTGTTAAAACCTTTACCAATAGGCCTAATGGTATAAGCCCTTAGATGATTGTTAAAACTAAGAAGCTTATTAAATGCTTTTTTAGTTATCGTAATATAATGTTTTCTGTTCCAATTATATTTTGCTACAAATTCTCCCATAATTAAACCTCATATATATGATAAATAAAATATAAAAAAAAATCAAATAAATTTAAAATAAAATTAAAAGTTTAAATTATTTTTTTTTGTCAATATTTTTAAAGGAGGTAATTATGGAATTTAATAAATCTAGAACTAAAACAAATTTAGCAAGAGCATTTACGGGTGAGTGTTTAGACGGGGCGAGATATCAATATGTTGCAAAGCAGGCTACGACTGATGGTTTTTCTTATATTGCTGACCTTTTTAAAAATCTTGCAAAAAATGAAATGGCACATGCTAGAGTTTTTTATGACCACTTAATTAAAAATTCTAAGGGTGGTGAAACTAACATAGACATTTGTGCGGGATATCCATTTTTTAATTATGAACTTGAAGGCTCTATTAAAGAATCCGCGGGAGCTGAACTTAGCGAAAGTAAAAACATTTATCCTGCATTTGCAAAGGTGGCGCGTGATGAAGGATATGCTGATATTGCAGATAGTTTTGAACTTGTTGCACTAGTAGAAGAGTGCCATTTTAAACAACTTTCTGAAATTGATGAAAAATATCAAAATAAAATTTTATATTCTTCAAATGAAGAAGTTAAATGGAAATGTTCAAATTGTGGACACGAGCATACTTCAAAAAATGCATGGAAAAATTGTCCGTTGTGTGGATATCCACAGGGCTATGTAATGCTACAACTTCAAGATAATTAAATTGTTTGATTATTTTATTAATTTTTGATAAAATAAAAATGTGGAAATAAACATAATAAAATTTTTGCAAAGTGCTTCAAATCCTTTTTACGATTTTATTTTTATTTTTGTAAGTGAATTGGCGTCGTATAAAGGTTTTTTAATCACATTTGCAATTTTTTTTATTATTTTAATAATTTTAATAAAAAAGAAGCAAAGAGAAACAAGTTTTTGCTTGTTTACACTTTTTTTTGGTGTTACTTATGGTTTAAGTGTTTTAATAAATACTCTTTTAAAATCATTAATAAACAGACCAAGACCTTATGAAGTAGATGTGTCTATAATAGATGTACTTCATGCAAGCGGTCAAAGTATGCCAAGTGGGCATACACTTAGTGCCACAATCATTTGCGCATTTATTTTTTTTGGTGTATACTACTACTCAAAGAACAAAGCACTTAAAATATCACTTGGTGCAGTATTAAGTATATTCTTAGTTCTTGTTGGCATTTCAAGAATGTATTTAGGGCAACATTACATATCCGATATAATAGTTGGGCTAATATTAGCATTTAGTTTTTCTATTTTAGGAATATATTTATTTACGATTTTTGACAAGAGGTTAAGTTATGATAACAATAGAGAAGATAATAAAAAAGAAAGCGAAAGGCAAAGCACTAAGTAAAGAAGAGATTAATTTTTTTGTTAATGGCTATACAAAAGGTGAAATAAATGATGAATTAATGACTAGCCTTTTAAAAGCTATTTGTGAAAAAGGTATGAATGAAAAGGAAACAATAAGATTAACAACTTCAATGTTAAATTCTGGAAGTAGAATTGACCTTTCAAGCATTGGAGTTTGTTTAGATAAACATTCTAGCGGGGGAGTTAGTGATTCTACAACTTTAATACTCGCTCCAATTTTAGCAAGCTTAGGTTTAAAGATGGTAAAGATGAGTGGTAGGAGTTTAGGCTTTACAGGTGGAACGATAGATAAATTTGAAACTTTTGAGGCAAATACTAATTTAAGTTTAGATGAAGCAAAAGAGATAGCAAACAAGGTTGGAGCTGTAATATTATGCCAAACTGAAACCTTGGTGCCAGCTGATAAAAAAATTTACGCTCTTCGTGATAAAACAAACACAGTTGCAAGTCTTCCTTTAATTGCCTCTTCAATTGTAAGCAAAAAGCTGGCTAGCGGGGCTAAAATAATTGTTTTAGATGTAAAGTATGGCGAAGGTGCTTTTATGGAAAATTTAGTAGAAGCAAAAAAACTTGCAAAATTAATGGTTAAAATTTTAAAGAAAAACAAAATATTGGCTTGTGCTGTTGTGTCTGATATGAACCAGCCTCTTGGAAATAATATTGGAAACTATATGGAAGTTAAAGAAGTAATTTCAACTTTAAAGGAAAATATAGATAGCAGATTACTTACTTTAAGCAAAACAATAGCTAGTTTACTTGTTAGCATGAAAGAAAAAATAAGTTTAAATGTTGCGACAAAAAAGGTAGATTTTGCAGTTTCTGAAAAACTTGCTTATGAAAAACTTAAAGAAATGGTTACTAGTCAGGGTGGGAAATTAAACTTGTTTAAAGAAGAAAAATTAAATTTTATTTCTGTAATTAGCGAGTCGTCGGGTTATGTAAATAGCATTAAGACCAAGGAATTAGGAGAATTAACTCATGAGCTTTGCAGGATTAAAGGTTGTAAAGGGGTTAGTGTTCTCGTAAAGGTTGGCGATAAAATAGGCCTTGGTGAAGAAATTATAAGAATTTACGCACCAAAAAAATATGCAGATATGTTTTATAAAAAATATTTAGATACTATTAAAATTTCTAAAATAAAAACTAGTCCATTGCCACTAATTTATGATATAATTTATTAAAAGGAAAAATATGAAATTAAAAGTAAAAACATCATCTCCACAAGAAACAATGAGCGTTGCTGAAAAATTGGCGCGTTCTCTTGGTTATCCCGCCGTCATTTCACTTATAGGGGATTTAGGTGCAGGTAAAACTACTTTTACAAAGGGTTTTGCACGCGGTCTTGATATAAAAGAAAATATTACAAGTCCAACATTTACTATTATGAATGAATATTTATCAGGAAGAAAGCCTCTTTATCATTTTGATATGTATAGACTAGGTTCATTAGATGAAGCGTTGGAATTAGGTTTTGGTGAATATTTTGATTTAACTACACTTAAAGGTGCTAGCATAGTTGAATGGGCGGAAAACACAAAAGGACTGCTTCCAGAAAGACATTTTGAAATTACTATAACAAAACTTAATGAAAATGAAAGAGAAATATCTGTTGAACCAAAGGGGTTAGTATGAACATTTTGTGTATAAATACTGCTTTTCAAACAGCCAATCTTGCTTTAAGTACTGATAAAGGTGAAGAACTTGCTTTGCTAACTACTAGACATAGTGAAAGCACACTTCCAGAAACAGAGAAAATGTTTAATGATTTAAGTCTTTCTCCAAAAGATTTAGATGTGATTTGTATCAATATAGGACCAGGCTCTTTTACTGGTATAAGAGTTGGGCTATCAATAGTAAAAGGTTTTAGCGTAACAAATAGTAATCTTAAATTTGTTAAGTTAAATTCAATGGAGCTTATAGCTAAACAATTTGGGAATGGCGAGTATCAAACGATTTTAAATGCTTTAAGTGGAAGATTTTTTGTGGCTGATTTTAAAGATGGGGTTATGATTAAAGCTCCTTATTTGACGGCGGAGGTAAAAGGGAAAAATACTGTTGGGCTTTCTTCTGAAAATTTGGAGTTTGTAAAGCACAAGGTTGAAGTTGAAAGTAAAACATTTTTAGAATTGTGTAAAGAGAAAATTGCTAAAAATGAATTTGTAAGTTCTAGTGAACTTGAACCATTATATTTAAGGAAATCTCAGGCAGAAGAAAATTTGACTGGTTTAAAGATAGAAAAGCTTACTCAAAAATATTTAAATGATGTGTTTGAAATTTCAAAATCAGAGTTTGGAGCTGGTAGTTGGAGTTTTAAGATGTTTGAAGAGGAACTTATAGAAAAAAACAGGTTTTCTTACTGTGTAACAGAAAATGGTCATGTAGTTTCCTTTATTAATGTGTTAGAGTGCGAAGGTGAGAATGGTAGAGAATATAATATTTTAAATATTGCAAGTAAAGTTAAAAATAAGGGTTATGCAACAAAACTTATAGAAAAGGTAAAAGATAAAGCTAAAAATGAAGGTATTGTTAATTTATGGCTTGAAGTGGACGCAAAAAATCAAAATGCCATTAATCTTTATGAAAAACTAGGATTTAAACAAATTGCGATTAGAAAAAAATATTATAAAAACGGTAATGATGCTTTAATTTTAAGGTTTGAAATATAAAAATCAAAATAACAATTTTTATCATAAATATTTATGTGAAAGTATTTGATGGTACAAATGTAAATTATATAATATTAGGCTCAGGTGATTCCTATGTTGTGTTCTTGCATGGCTGGGGTGGAAGCACTGAAAGCTTTAAATATGTTGCGGAAAATTTAAAACTAAATAAAAAATGCTTAATTGTAGATTTTCCGCCGTTTGGTAAAAGTACTGAACCTAAGACTGTTTGGGGGATAGAAGAGTATGCTCGGGCTTTAAAAGAAGTGTTAGATAAGGAAAAAATTGAAAAATTTGATATAATTTCACATTCTTTTGGTGGTAGAGTTGCAATTTATTTTTTAAGCGTTTATACTGATATGGTAGAAAAGCTAGTTTTAATAGATAGTGCAGGGCTCAGACCAAAAAAAAGTTTTGCTAAGCATGTTAAAGTGGCTTTTTACAAATTTGCTAAATATTTTGGTTTTTATTTTAATTTTGGCTCTTCTGATTACAATGCTCTTTCATCGCACATGAAAAAATGTTTTGTTAAAATTGTAAATAGAAATTTAAAAAATGAAGCAAAAGCAATAAAGATACCTACTTTGTTAATTTATGGCGAAAAAGATAAGGATACCCCTGTTTATATGGGTAAGCGTTTTAATAAACTAATAAAGAATAGCAAACTTGTAATCCTAAAAAACGCGGGGCACTTTTCTTATCTTGATAATTTCTATGAAGTTAAGCCCTTAATTGAAAATTTTATTGGAGGATAGTTTGGATTTCTTCGATTTAGGAAATATACATTTTATTTTAGCGTTTTTCATAAGCATTGCAAATGCCGCACTTTTATGTTTAATTGCAGGTAAGTTTTTGCAAATTTTGCAACTATCTGGCTACAAAATTAAAGGTTATAGTGTTTGGCTTAAAGATACAAAAGCGAAATATATTTCAAGGCTGGCAATGCTTAGTTTTTTAAGTTTAGCTTGCGTGCTTGTAACAAATGCATTATTTGATGTATATCATCAAGATTCAATTTATTCTTATTTAGGATTAATTTTTTATATTTATTTTTCAATAGTTTTTATAATAAATATGGTTAATGCTCCGCAAAAAACTCCGCTTGCACAAACAAGGAGAATGGCAAGGCTTATATCATGTTTGTTTATTCTTTGCATGGGAATTACTTTTGTTCTTATATGGGTTTGCACAGAATGGCTTTGGTTCATAAAATTTGGAATAATAGTATTAACCCCGCTATTATTGCCTATTTTAGTTCCTCTCGCTCATTTTATTATGCTTCCGCTTGAAAGTTTTATTAGGTGGAATTATATAAGAAGAGCTAAAAATAAGCTTATAAAACGACCAGATTTAATTAGAATTGGTATAACGGGAAGTTATGGCAAAACAAGTGTTAAGCATATTCTTTTTGACATGTTAAGCGAAAAATATAATGTTTGTATGAGTCCGCATAGTTTTAATACTCCAATGGGGCTTACAAAAGTTGTGCTAAAATATTTAAAACCAGAAAATGAAATACTTATTGCGGAAATGGGGGCTAAACAGGTAGGCGACATTGCATACCTATGCAATATAATTAAACCTCAACATGCAATAATTACGGGGATAGGAAGTCAACATTTACAAACTTTTGGAAGTGTTGAAAATATTAAAAAAACTAAAAATGAACTTGTGCTTTCACTTCCAGAAAATGCAAATGTGGTTTTTAATTTAGAAAATAGTGGGGCAAAAGAGCTTTATGATGAGTGTAAATTAAAAAATAAATTTTTAGCTGGTTTTGGTGGGAAAAGCGAGTTAAAAGTAAAAAATGTTAATATATCTTCAGAAGGTATGACTTTTGAGTTGGAATATAAAAACAAATCAAAAAAATGTGTTTGTAGTTTAATAGGCAAACATAATCTTGAAAATATACTTCTTAGTGCTACTCTGGCATTAAAATTAGGTGTGAGCTTAGAAGGAATAGCGCGTGCGATTTCTGAACTTCAACCTGTTGCACACAGATTAGAGGTTATAAGAAACCAAAACATTACAGTGCTTGACGATGCGTTTAATTCAAGTGTAGAAGGTTCAACGGCAGCGGTTGAAGTTTTATCTAGTTTTAAAGACAGTGTAAAAATTTGCATTACACCAGGTATGGTAGAAATGGGGCAAGAGGAATTTAAAGTAAACGAAAATTTTGGTTCACAATTAGGAAATGTTTGTGACTATGTTATAATTGTAAACAAAGTAAATCAGGAGGCATTAAAAAAAGGCTTAGAAAGCACTAAAATTCCAAAAGAAAACATAATTTTAGTAGATACTTTAAAACTAGCTAAGCAAAAGTTAGGGGAGATGATATCACCAGACAAAAACTATGTAGTACTATTTGAAAACGATTTGCCAGATAATTATACTTAAAAAATTTCTGCGCTGTATGGCGGGTTTTGCTTTTGCAAAACGCATGCCTTTAACGCTTGAAATTTTTTTTATACCGACCAAACGCAAACTCCAGCTTAACACTTTTTAGGGTTCCTAAAAATCTTTGATTTTTGGGAAGAGGAGAAATTGCATGCCATTTAATAGTTGCGTAGCAACTTTAAAGGCTTAGCAAGTTTCGACGATGTCGGTACTCTCGTACGAAGAGTGTCTTTGGGGTTAAAAAAAGATTAAAATATTATTTCTGCGCTGTATGGCGGGTTTTGCTTTTGAAAAACGCACGCCTTTGGCGCTTGAAATTTTTTTATACCGACCAAACGCAAACTTTTTGTATGCTCTGTTGAAATATTTTTTAACTACAAAAATTAATATTTTAAGTAAATGTTTTATTTGTTTTTGCAATAATTAATTTAAAATATTTGCATATACTATCTTAGATATGAAATTAAAATTTCAAACAAAACTTGCTTATGGCGTTGGCAATCTGGGGTATGGTACTATCGCTCAGATGGTCAGCAATTTTATTATGTTTTTTGGGACAAGCATTTTGGGACTTCCTGGCACTTTGGTTGGTATTGCCATAGCTTTAAGCGTGTTTTGGGACGGAATTTCAGACCCAATTATTGGCTATTTTTCAGACCGCCACAACTCTAAGATTTTTGGGAAACGCCTTGGCTTTATGCTTATAGGAACTCTTGGTATGGCTATTTTTAATTTGCTTTTATGGGTTATCCCTATGGATATGAGTGTAACTCTTAAATTTTGTTGGCTCTTAGTCAGTTTACTTGCAATAGAAACATTTAATACTTTATTTGCTACGCCTTATGTTGCTCTTGGTATTGATATTGCCCCAGATTATAGTGAACAATCTTCTGTGCAAGGTTTTAAAACCACTTTTTTTATTTTAGGTATGGTAATGCCAAGCATTCTTATGTTTTTATTTATGCCAGGTGGCGAGGGGGGACAAGGACAGTTTAATCAGTCGGCATACATCAATATTGCATACTTTACATCTGCACTTTGCTTGTTGGCTGGAACTGTGTGTATTTTGGGAACAATAAGAAAAGTCCAACATATTTATAAAAATGAAAGAAAGAAGAAGAGAGAAAAAAACTTTTTCTTTAAAATATTTTATATGTTTTTTACAAGTTTAAAAAAGAAAAATTACGGAAGTTTAATTATTGGTTATTCAGTTGCACTAATTTCTGCTGCATTTTTAACAAGTGTAGGTATGCATTTATTTACATATTCTTTTCATTTTGGTAGCAAACAAATTTCAATTCTTATGAGTGTGCTTTTTGTTTCAGCTATTCTTTCACAGCCTTTTTGGATATATTTATCTAATAGAATAGATAAAAAGCCAGCACTGAATACTTCACTTTTTGTTATTTTAATTGGTATAGCATTAACTGCTCTTACTTTTATCTTTCGTGGATATATGAGTCAAACTCTATTATTCTGGTTGGTTGCTCCTTGTATATTGCTGTGTGGCTTTGGGACAGGAGCCCTTTATTCTTTGCCAATTTCTATGTATGCAGATGTTATAACAATGGATAGGTTAGAAACAGGAGAAAATAACACGGCTATTTATAGTGGTTTTATGACATTAGCTTTTAATATTGCAAATTGTTTGGCCTTGCTTGTAATTGGTATACTTTTAGATATAATCAAATTTGACCCTAAACAGCCTGTTCAAGCCCTAAGTGTGCAAAATTGGCTTGGAGTTATTGTTTTTTTTGGTTGTGCAATCTCTATAAGTTTAGCAATGCTGATATTTTCCAAGTATAAACTTAAAAGGGCTGATGTGTTAAAGGCTAAAATGAAAGAGGATAAACTAGTTAAAGAAAATCTGTCGGAGAAAACTTAAATACTCGCAAGACAAATTTTGCAAAGCAAAATTTAAAAATCGCATGCGATTTTTAGCAAGGCTAAAAGCCTTGCGTCTTGCGAGTTCAATAACAAACTACAATGCAAATTACAAAAATATTAAAAAAATATAAAAATTTTTAACAAAACCCTCTTGAAAAACATATAAAAGTATGTTATTATTTAATACCTTTTCCAACGAGAAGGCTTAATTTTTTTAATTTTGGCATTTATGCCTATAAATAATAATGATAAAAGGAGATAATTATGAAATTCGGAATTAAAAAGAAAATCTTTCTTAGAGGTCTTCCAAAAGATGCAAAAATTATTGAAGCAAAACGAGAGGCTGATAAAAAAGAAGATGAATTTTTTGAAAAGAACATGCAAGAAAGAGAATATCATGTAAGTGAAAGATAAGAGGTTCAGTAAGTTTTGAACCTCTTATTTTTATAAATTTAAAATTTTTTAAAGGAAAATTTAAACAAATTGAAATTAAAATTAATAAGTTTTTAAAGCATTTTTTGACTAAAATTGGGATATTATGTTATATAATAATAACTAAGCAAAAAAAATTAAAAAAAATTAAAAATTTTTTGAAAAAACTGTTGACAGTCTTAATTTGTTGTGATAGAATACCCAAGCACAGTTGATAAGACATGTGCATGAACATTGAAAATTAAATAGAAAAGAAAAGGTTATTAAAAAGCGATTAGTACGAATTAAAACCCGTTAATCGAAAGATTAACAAGAACGTACAAATAACTCTTTTAGTCAGAAAAGTTATTGAGTACAGAAATTAAATTTTAACTTTCTATCGCGAAAGCGATTATTTTAAAGAACGTTAGAGTTTGATCCTGGCTCAGGACGAACGCTGGCGGCGTGCTTAAAACATGCAAGTCGAACGGGATTATTTGTTAGCACTA
>CALVOB010000025.1 GCA_944350095.1 uncultured Clostridia bacterium | reverse complement strand
ACGTTGTGGTGTTGCAGTTTAGAATATCTATGCGTTCTACGTCTTGAAATTGATTGAATTTTGTTTAATTTCATATATCTGTAAATTGTAGATTTATTTATTGTTGTATTATGTAATTTTTTAATTTTATCTTTAAAAAAACAAAAAAATGGGTTTTATAAATTACTTTATTTATTTTAAAAACTATTTTTAATTAATAGCTTTTAAAAAAATATTTTTATGCTATAATGAAAATATGAAAATATTATCACCAGCAGGAAATTTCCAAAGTTTAAAAGTTGCTGTTTACAACGGTTGTGATGAAGTTTATCTTGGTATAAACAATTTTAATGCACGCAACAACATTGATGGTTTTAATTTACAATCTTTGAAACAGGCAGTTAATTTTGCACATGTATTTGGAGTAAAAGTTCATCTTGCTATTAATATATTGTTTACTGACGAAGAGATGCAATCTGCCGTTGATACAATTGTAGATGCATACAACATCGGAGTTGATGCCTTTATTATTCAAGATTTAGGTCTTGCAAATTTAATACATACACATTACCCAGAAATTGAAATGCATGCAAGCACACAAATGGGTATACATAATCTTGAAGGCGTAAAAGTTTTAGAGAAATTTGGGTTTAAAAGAATTGTTTTAGCAAGAGAAACTCCTCTTCAAGAAATTAAACGCATTAAAGAAAACTCAAATATAGAAATAGAATATTTTGTTCAAGGAGCTTTATGTGTTTCTTTTAGCGGAAACTGTTATTTAAGTTCTTATATGTGTAATGCAAGTGGGAATCGTGGCAAATGCAAACAACTTTGTAGACTGCCTTACACCCTACAACAAAATGGTAAAAATTTAAAAACAGGTTATCTACTCAGTGCAAAAGATTTTAATTTAATTGATAAGCTAGAAAAATTAAAAAATGCAGGGGTTGATGCAATAAAAATAGAAGGAAGGGCGCGCAGGCCTTATTATGTTGCAACTGCCACAAAAGAATATTTTAATGCTATTAACAATCTTGAAACCAACATAGATAACCTTAAACTTGCTTTTAATAGAGATTATATTCCGGGCTATTTTGAAGGCAATGACAAAATCATTTCAAGATATAACAATCATATTGGTATAGAAATAGGCAATGTTATAAAAGTTGTTAAAGGTAAAACATTTAACGAAGTTTTCTTTAAAAGCAAAATAAAACTTAGCCCTAAATCAACATTTAAAATTTTTTACAACTCTCAAGAAAAAGGTGTATTAACTGCCTATGATTTAAAATTGGTTAGTAAAGACACATATAGATTAACAACAACTCAAAATATTAAACCAAATAGCACACTAAATTTAATTATAGATGCACAAAAAGAACAAGAGGCGCTTTCACTTACAAAACGCCGAAGCGTAGAAATTGCATTGACTTGTGAAGTTAATCAACCAATAAAAGCTGTAGTCTATATTAATAACCAAAAAATTGAGATAGTGGGTGCAATTTGTCAACAAGCTAAAAACCAGCCTTTAACACAAGAGACAATTAGAAATAATTTTAACAAAAGTGAACTTTTTGATGCAAAAATTAATTTTATAACTTTTAATTCTATATTTATGCCAAAACAACAACTAAATGAGTTTAGAAGAACAGTATTTGAAAAAATTGAAGATTGCTTAACAAAGGTTACACGAAATATAAAAAAATGTACTGTAAAAAATGATTATCTACCTATAAGTTTTAAAAACTTTGAAATTGTAGAAAATTGCGGTGAACCTTTTAAACAAAAAAACATTATATATTCACCAGAAATTTATACATTAAAAAACATAGAACAGTTTGTAAAAAAATGCAAACAGGAAAATAAAAACCCCTATTTAGATTTACCAAACTTTGCACTAGAAAAAGATATAGAATTGTTAAAAATTATTGTGACAAAAACCAAAATAGGAATTGTGGCAAACAATTATTATGCACTAACTTTTGACACAAGCGACATTATTATTGGTGGTGGATTAAATGTTTATAATTCTTTCACCGCAAAAATATACAATAAGCCAATTATTTGCGCCGAAAGTAATATTGCAACATTTTTAAAATATCCTTATATGACATTACGGCATTGCCCTATGAAAAATCATCTAAACGCAAATTGCAATAACTGTCCATACAATAATAATTATACTTACCGTATGGATAATGGAAAAATTTTGAAATTAAAACGCAAGAAAATTTCAACTTGCACTTTCTATTTGTGTGACTAATTTTTAATTTATAAAGATTTATATATAATCATTTAGTTAAACATAAATGTTCCGCCAAGACGGATTGTTATCAAAAAAGTTATATATTTATCTTGCAAAAATAATGCATTTTTATATAATTTATAAAAATTTACTTACTTATTTTTTTACATCACTAATAATGGATTGTTTACATCATTTTGCGCTTTTGTTTTTTCATTACTAACTAAAACTAACCCTAGCTTTTGAGCTTTCTTTAATATTGGAGTATTTTTATTTGTCATTTCAAAAGAATCTGTAAAATTTTTATTACCTCCTGTAATATATGCATTGCCTTCTTTTATTTTGGCATAAAATGTATAAGCTCCGCTATCACAAAATTGCAAAATTAAACACAAGTTTCTTAATGTGTCAACCTCAGCAGTTGTTGGATTACCATTATATATTTCATATAGAATATTATAACATTTATCATTTAATCTTTTTATAGCCTGTTTTTCATAAATAAATTGCTCACTTGCTTCTTTTGTAGGATTAGAATTTTTTAGCAAAATTTGACTTGTATAACTTTGAGAATCATTTACAACAAATTTTACAAGTTTTCTAATCTTAACTGGAACTTTTAAATAGTCAAATAAGGTGTTCATATAAATTTCATTTGCCTTTATTTGATTTATACCCCTTTTTACAGCTTCCCCCTTGCCTATATCGTGTGATAAAAGAATAAGTTTCATAATTGAATGCATACTTTTTGGCAATGATGTAGAATAATACTTATTAAAAAAATCTATTACACAAGCTGAATGTTGTCCTACGCTCCATTTTTCCCAAATGCCAGCGTCTTTTTCAAATAAATCCTTACAACCAGAATCTCTAGACACAAATTTAATTAATTCATCGCCACTTGCTGTTTCCATAAAATTTTCTAATTCTGAATTGAATATATTTTTAAACAATTTATCATTTACTTGTTCCAACAATAGCATATATTGGAAATAATTTCCATATTCTTTTTGTGTCATTATTTGTTTTATATTAACTAATTGATATACATCAATTTTTTTATCCAAAGTTGCACTTTTTGCTAAGAATTTGAACCCCGCAACATGATTATTATATAGCCATGCAGACAAATATTCATGATTAATAAAATAAGTTTTATTATTTAATGATACCATATTGCCATCAATAGCATCCCAGATTGTAGTTACAGGGTCTAAGATTAACAAATATCTAGTATTTCTTGCATTTATATAATCTGATGCAAGTTTTTCTAACTGTTTATCTGTAATGCTTAAATCTCTTAGCCTAGAAATATCTCCTCTTTTATTACATTCTTGAATTATTTGTTGGTATTTATTTTTTATTGCTTTAAGCACATCTTTTTCTTCTTCATCAGAAATTGGAATTGTTTGTAACGTTTTTAAAACTGGGAAAATAACCTCAAAATAGATATTTTTATAATTAAAATTTATTGGCAATGCACTAGAAACAGAAAAATTTGCCAACCTAGCGAAAGCCTCACTCGCCTTTTTTCTGTCTTCTTTGCTCATTTCAGAAATTTCAAATCCTAAATCTAAAATTAATTCATCATCATTTACAGAAACTATTTTATGAACCTCAGGAATTCCACCCTTTTGTTTTGTTCTTACTTCTGCAAATTGCCTTGCAACTTCTTCGCTTGAAACATAAAGCCCCGACATTTCAGAAACATTTAAGTTTCCTGTGTTGTTGCCACTGTTGTTTAATTCCCTTACTGCAAAACTATCATCTCCTGAGCCTGCTCTTCCATGATATAAATCAACATCTTTAAAATATTTAAATAACCCTAATGAAATTAGTGTTTCAATAGATTCTTTTCTTAATTGAGATTCATTTTTTTCCACAATTCTTCTCCATAACTAATTTTATATTTAATATTATACTATAAATGATAAAATTAATCAATAGTAAATACAATAATAATTTTTTATAATATCTATTTTAATTTTTCTTTATTTTTTCCCAAGTAAACTCTTCTCTACCAAAATGCCCATAACATGCCGTTTGTTTATAAATAGGTTTTAATAAATCAAGTTCCTTTATTATGTTGTCTAATTTAAAACTAAAATTTTTATTAACATAATCCTCGATATCTTTTATCGATTTTTTATTTCTTCCAAAACATTCTATGTTTATATTTATAGGGTCAGGCAATCCAATAGCATAACTAACCGCAATTTCACATTCATCGGCATAGCCGTGTGCTACTATGTTTTTTGCAACATATCTGGCATAATATGCCCCAGACCTATCAACTTTTGTTGCATTTTTAGAACTAAAACAGCCCCCGCCTACTTTACCTACTCCGCCATAAGTATCTACAACTATTTTTCTTCCAACACAGCCACTATCTCCATAACTACCCCAAATTGTAAATTTACCACTTGGATTTATTAATAATTTAGTTTTTTTATTACAAAATTTGCTATATTTGCTTAACACAGGTTCTATAACTTCTTTTTTTATTCTTTCTTTTATTTCAGTTTCGGTTATTTTGTTATCATGCGAAACACTTATTAAAACATTTGAAATGCTTTGCGGAACATTATCATCATATATAACAGAAACTTGACTTTTTGCATCAGCATAAAAATTTTCACTATTTTTCCTAAACTCTTCATATTTTTTCATAAGTTTATGAGCAATTATAATTGGAAGAGGCATAAGTTCACTTGTTTCATTAACAGCATAACCAAACACAATACCTTGGTCATTTGCACAAAGTTCATTTTTTTCTACTGCTTGATTGATATCAGGGCTTTGCTCACTTATTTCTTTAATAATTGTAAAATTATTTTTATAGCCTATATCTTTTAAAATTTCTTTTGCTATTTTTTCATAATCAATTTTAGCTTTTGTAGTAGCTTCACCATATATAAATAGTTTATCATTTTTAATTGCACATTCAACAGCCATCTGACTGTTTTTATCTTGCCTTAATGCTTCGTCTAAAAATGCATCGGCTATTGTATCACAGGTCTTGTCTGGATGCCCTATATTTACGCTTTCGCTTGTAATAATTTTTTTCATATTTCACCTTTAAAAATATATTTCCATAAGAGATTAAAAAAAATCCTATCAATACCGATAGGATTAGATATTCAATTTACCCATCGGTCAGCCATTAGCACCTTAGTAGTTAACTAGGTTGCTGTGTGGTCATCGGGGCTGTCCCTCGCACACTCTCTATGGATATTATCATTATATTACACTTTTTACTTTTTTGCAACAGTTTGAAAGCAATTTAAAATTTAACTAGCTAAATCATCTCTTATTTTAGTAAACTTTTCCATTAATATCTTTAATTCTTCGAATAGAGGATTAGATTTTCCAAGATATAATAATGTTTTTGTTATATTTTTGATTACTTCGTAAATATCATTATCTTTTTCTAAAATGGCTTCGTCATTTATAGTTAGAAGTTTTGTATAACACACTTCTTCTAATAAGGACATCTCCCTTTTAGATAAATTGACGCGTAACACCTTTTTCTTCACCCCTATTCCATTAATTTTTCATGAATGATTATAAAAACACAGCGCCTAAAAGTCAACTAATTTGGTTAGTTTTTTACAAAATATTACATAATATTGAACAAAATAAAAATATTTTTACAAAATTATTGTATATTAGCTTATATTTTAGAACTTTTGTACGATAATTCTTAGTTTTAATTGTTAAAATATTGTTAATACTAAAACAAGGAGGAAAATAATGGCTTATTCATACAAAGGTGCAATTAGTTTTGGGCTTGTTTATATTCCTATAACACTTACTGCTAGCATTAAAAATAACGATATAGGATTTAATCTAATTGACAAAAAGACGATGAGCAGAGTGAAATACAAGAAAACTTGTGTAGATTGTGAAAATAAAGAAGTCAAAAATGAAGATATAGTAAAAGGTTACCAATACGAAAAAGATAGATATGTAATATTTACAGATAAAGATTTTGAAAAATTAAAAACAGAAAAAGATAAAAATATTACCATACACCAATTTGTAAATTTAAATGAAATAGACCCCATATATTACGAAAAAAGTTATTATGTTAAGCCAAGTGGTGGCGAAAAAGCCTTTTTTGTTCTTCTTGAAGCAATGGAAAAAGAAAAGAAAGCAGGAATTGCTAAATGTGTGCTTGGAACAAAAGAAAGCTTAATACTACTAAGGGCAAAAAATGGAAAAATGATAGCCAACACCCTATTCTTTTATGATGAAGTTGTAAAAGCCCCAGAAATTAATAGGCCTAAAATATTAAAAAAGGAGTTTGACCTTGCGGTATCCTTAATTGAACAGATGACAGAACCCTTTAAACCAGAAGAATTTAAAGACGAATACAATAAAAAATTAAAAAAGGCAATAAAAGCTAAAATTGCAGGAAATAATATTGTAATACAAAAAGAAAGGAAAGCACCAGCCAATGTTATTAATTTAATGGACGCACTTCAAAAAAGCTTAAATAAAACACCTAAAAAGAGGTTAAAAAGTGAGGCTTAAAGATTACAACACTAAAAGAAATTTTGCTAAAACAACTGAACCTAAAGGCACAGTAAAAAATTCTAAGCAAAAACGATTCGTAATACAACTCCACAATGCAAGCCATTTACATTACGATTTTAGATTAGAACATAACGGAGTTCTTTTAAGTTGGGCAATTCCAAAAGGACTATCAAAAGACAAAAAAATTAAACGCTTGGCTATTATGGTTGAAGACCACCCTATTAGTTATATTAATTTTCAAGGCACTATCCCAAAAGGAGAATATGGGGCTGGCACTGTTGAAGTTTGGGATAAAGGCGTTTATTCTTGTCCTACAAGTTTAAAAAATGGTTTAAAAAACGGCAATTTTAAAGTTGACCTTAAAGGCGAGAAAATAAATGGTAGATGGGCATTTATAAAAATAGAAAATAATAATTGGCTGGTAATATATGAGGGAAAAGTTGCAAATAAAAATCCGTTTAAACAAGTAGATGTTGAATTAGCAACGCTTTCAAATAAAATACCAACAGGAAAAGATTGGGCGTTTGAAATTAAATATGACGGATATAGAATTGTATGTTTTATTGAAGATAAATCTTTGCGTTTTATAACAAGAAATAATATAAACTATACTAAAAAATTTCCATCACTAAAAAACGATTTGCTTTCTATATCAAATGGCAAATCTATGGTATTAGACGGAGAAGTTGTTGTTTTTAACGAAAGTGGAAAAACAGATTTTGGAGCACTTCAAGAAGCCATAAAATTTGATGAAAATAAAATTTGTTATGTAGTTTTTGATATTTTAGCTTTAAACGGAGAAGATTTGAGAGAAAAACCTTTAAAGGAAAGAAAAGAAATATTAAAAGATGTTTTAAATAATTCTTCTAAAACTATAATCTTAAGTGATTACATTATAGGTAAAGGTAAAGAGTGCTATAATGCTGTAAAAAAACTAGGCTTAGAAGGTATTGTGGCTAAAAAACTTAATTCAGCCTATATAGGCAAGCGAACAGAAGATTGGCTAAAAATAAAATGTTATTTAAAACAAGAGTTTGTTATTGGAGGATACCAAACATCTGAAAACAACGAAAAGCTTTCTGCAATTCTATTAGGCTATTATAATAACAACAAGCTCTATTATGTAGGCAAAACAGGAACAGGCTTTTCAGAAAAAACTAAAGAGGAATTAAATAAAAAGTTTAAAAATCTTATTATAAAAAAATGTCCTTTTGAAAAAAACACTGAACTTAAAAAAAGCATCTGGGTAAAACCCGAACTTGTTTGCGAAATTCAGTTTGCAGAGTTAACTAAACAAAATATCCTAAGACAAGCAAGTTTTTTAGGTCTTAGAGAAGATAAAAATGCTAAAAGCGTAATATTGGAGGTTTAATGGATATCCAAATTACAAATCCAAACAAAATAATATATCCAAAAGAAAAACTTACAAAACTTGATGTAGTTAAATATTATGCTAAAATTGCAAAATACATGCTCCCCTATATTAAAAACAGACCTATAAGTGTAATTAGATGTCACGAGGGAATAAATGGCGAATGTTTTTTTAAAAAACACCCTAATTTAGAAAAAAAGTTCATAAAAACTATCAAACTTGATAGCGAAAATAAAGATAGTGAATATTTTTATCTTACAAAAGAAGATGATATAATCTATCAGGCTCAAATGGGAACAATTGAATTTCATGTTTGGTCAAGCAATATAAAGCATATTCAAAAACCAGATATAATGACTTTTGATTTAGACCCAGATAAAGAAATATCTATTGATGAACTTAGAAAAGGTGTAAAGGATTTAAAAAACATTTTAGACAATTTAAAACTAAAATCTTTTTTAAAAACAAGCGGAGGAAAAGGTTATCATATTTTAGTTCCCTTTAAACCAAAAGCAAGTTTTGAAAAATTTAGCGAGTTTTCAAAACAAATAGCTATCTTATTGGAAGAAACATTTCCAACTCTCTATACTTCAAATAGCCGAAAGGCTGTTAGAAAACATAAAATTTTTATAGATTGGCAAAGAAATTCTAAAGGGGCAACATGTATTGCACCTTATTCTTTAAGAGCAAGAAACGGCGCAACTGTTTCCGCTCCAATATCTTGGGCTGAATTAGATAAAATCCAACCAAATGAAATAGATATATTTTCTATTTTTAAAAGAAAAAATAAAAATCCTTGGAAAAATTTTTTTGATATTGACCAAGAAATAATAAGATAGAAAATTATATTTTATTTAAAGCATTAATCCAAGGGTCTAACTTAAAGCTAACATTGGCAGGGCTTGTAGACGGAAGATAAACTATATTTAAAGTAGGAAAGTGTTTTTTAGTTAAGTTATATGCTGTTTTGCCATTACAATAAATAGTTTTTATGTTAGGATATTTTTTAAGAAAAGACAAAATATCATTTACTTCAATATTGCTATTTTCTAGCTTTATATCACTAGAACCAACAAGGTCAGAGCATTTTACAATATCCCAAAGAGCAATATGGTGAGATAACAAAAATGCTTTTTTATTTTCTATACTATCACCTATTTTAATAGAATAAAAATCTTCAAAGATTTTCCAAATTCTGTTTTGCTTATTGCCATAATAAAAATTTATTTTCCTACTTTTTACACTAGGAAAACTCCCTAAAATTAATATTTTAGAATTATAATCAACAACAGCATCAAAACATTTAAAATTTTCCATATATTAATTTTATCAAAAAAATTATATTTTTCAACAAAAATCGCACAATAAATTTGACTATTTAAAAAAAAAGATTTATTATTAAATGAAAAATAATTGATGAGGTTATTATGGATTGGGAAAAAATTTGGAGTGATATTGTAAACTATTTTAAAAGCAACGCTTGGAATATCTTATTTTTCTTTGTTATTTTAATATTAGGCATTATCATAATAAAAATATTAATGGCTGTTTTAAGAAAAGTTTTAAGTAAAACTAAAATGGAAAAAATAGCTCAACATTTTTTATGCACCGCAATAAAGTTTTGTTTATGGTTAGCTTTAATTTTAATACTTTTAAGCCAGATAGGAATTCAAATAACAGGAATTTTAACAGCAATTAGCGCTTTAATTCTTGCCGTAGGAATGGCATTAGAAAATAATATGGCGAACCTTGCTAATGGCATTGTTATAGTTTCAACTCACATGTTTAAAAAGGGCGACTATATAATAGTAGATGGAGTTGAAGGAAATATTATAGAAATAAACTTTCTTTTCACTACCCTTTTAACAACAGATAACAAAAAAATAACTTTGCCAAATTCAGATATAGTAAACTCTCCTGTAACAAATCTTGGTGCAAATGCAAAAAGAAGGGTTGAATTTACATTTTCCGTTGCATACGAAAGCGATGTAGAACTTGTAAAAAAGGTTGTTACTGATGTTATGAAAAGTGATGGCAGAGTATATTTAGACCCAGAGCCATTTTGCAGACTTAAAACAATGAATGCATCTAGCTTAGATTTTTTTGCAAACTGTTGGTGTGATAACGAAGATTATTGGAATGTATACTATTATGTTATGGAATGGGTATACAACGAATTTAAAAGAAATAATATCTCAGTTCCATTTAATCAACTTGAAGTTAGAGATAGAAAAGACAAACCTAAAAATATTGTTGTTGGAAAATCTCTTCCAAAGCGCGAGGAAAAAGTAAGACCAGAAGCACACGAACATGATATATTAGAAAATATTAAAAACAAAATAAAGAAAAAAGATAAAAAACAAGAAAAAGACACTGATTCAAAAAACACTAAAAAAGAAGATGTAACAATTGAAGCAAAAAAAATAGTCAATAAAAATAAAAAATAGTCTTGATTTAACAAGACTATTTTTTAATAACCAATTATTTTACTTTTAATTTATAAAAAAAATATGTATAATCTAGTAAGGAGAAATTTTTATGCAAAAAATAAAAAAATTGTATTTTATAAATATCATGTTTGCAATTTTAATTGCTATTTCCGATGCTTTATATATAACTCTTAAAAGACCAGAATATGTTTTAAAAACTATAACAAGTTCGCTATTTTTAATATTAGGTATTTTAAATTTTATTTTACTTTATAAAGATTTTAAAAGTAAAAGCATAAAACTTTATGGCTTATTCAATATGCTGGCATTATTGTTTTGTTTTTTAGGAGATGTTCTTTTAATTGATTTCTTTATTGTTGGTGCAGTGTTTTTCGCACTTGGTCATTTATTATTTATAATTGCTTTTTCATTTTTAAATAAATTTAATTTAAAAGATATTATAGCTGGTCTTATATTATTTGCAATTTGTCTATGTGTAATTTTAATTGTGCCTGTATTTGAATTTAATGGAATGCTACCTGTAATTTTAACCTACGCTTTCATTATTTCCTTTATGCTAGGCAAAAGTTTCACAAATTTTATATTCAATACAAAATATACCAATACTTTTTTAGCTTTAATTTCATTTGGTGCACTTTTATTTTTCCTTTCCGATTTAATGTTGCTATTTAATGTATTTTCTGATGTTTCAACAGGAAATGCCTGCTTATCTTTATACTATCCAGCCCAATTTGTTTTAGCTTATTCCATACTTTTTATGAATCAAAGCGAGATTAGTTCTGTTAAAAAAATGTCCTTTATTCGCAAATGTTATTGTAGAATATTTCAAACTTGTTTTAAAATATTATTGCCTATTCTTCCTTATAGAGAACCAAAATTATTAAAAGATTATGAAGAAATGTGCAAAATGTTTAAAGATAAAAATATATCTTCTGCAATTTTAATAACAGGCAAAGATATTATTGACCTAAAACTTGCAGACGACCTTATTTCAATTTGCAAAAAACAAAGCATTGAACTAATTATATTTGATGAAGTGTTGCCTAATCCGACTATTGAAATAGTAGAAAAAGCACGCCAAAAATATTTAAGCAATAATTGTAATGCAATTATTGCTCTTGGAGGAGGTTCAGCTATAGATTGTGCAAAAGCAATGGGGGCAAGAATTGTTAAACCTAAAAAGAGCTTACAAAAAATGAAAGGTCTTTTAAAAATAAGGAAACACTTGCCAACCTTTGTTGCTATTCCAACAACAGCAGGTACAGGAAGTGAAACCACACTAGCAAGTGTAATTACAAACGAAAAATCACATTTAAAATTTACTATTAACGATTTTTCTTTAATTCCACACTATGCAATTTTAGACTATAAAATAACATTAAATCTTCCAAAATCCCTCACCTCAACCACAGGCATGGACGCCTTAACTCATGCAATTGAAGCTTATATAGGAAACTCCACAACAAAATATACAAGACGAATGAGTGAGGAAGCTACAAAACTTATTGTAGAAAATTTATATTCTTGTTATGAAAATGGAAAATTAGAAGAAGCACGCAAAAATATGCTACTTGCCTCATTTAAAGCAGGAAATGCTTTTACGCGTTCCTATGTTGGTTATGTTCATGCAATAGCTCATTCACTAGGAGGACAATATCATGTGGCACATGGCCTTGCAAATGCTAAAATTCTCCCTGTTATGCTAAAAGAATATGGAAGTAAAATTTATAAAAAACTTGCAAAACTTGCAAAAATTTCTGACGTTGCAAATGATGAAGACACAAATAAAGTTGCCACTGAAAAAATGATTGATTTTATAGAAAATTTAAATAATAAAATGGGAATTGAACCTGGGTTTGCAGAGATAAAAAATGAAGATATTTCATTAATGGCGGATAACGCAGAAAAAGAAGCCAACCCACTTTATCCTGTACCCAAACTTTATAGCAAAGAAGAGCTTGAAGAAATTTACAAAAAGCTTAAAAAATAAAGGAAAAATATGGAAATTTCAGAAATCTTAAAATAACAGAAAAATTTTTTTAAAACAAAACAAACACTGCCCTATTCTTATAGAATAGGTGCTAATCTACAAATTTCTCCACAAAAGCATTGCCTTTTGCTTGCAAAAGATAACTTGCGTATGCAAGTTATAATTTTGACGAAGTCAAAATTGCAATGCTTTTTAATATTATTACTTGCAAATTAAAACTATTTCAGTTGGAAATATTGGTCCACCATAATAACGCAAATGTATTTTATAGCTTTTGTTGAAATTTTTTATAAGTTTTGGCAGTTCAAATAAATCAGTATTATTATGATATACAGAAATTAAAAGCTTAGGCTTGTTTTCTTTTAAATGCTTTTCAGCTCCTAACAAAGCATTTTTTTCACCACCTTCTATATCCATTTTAATTAATGTAAGTTTTTCTCTTATATCCTCATCTAAACTCACACCTAAAACACACTTATTTCCATCACCTAATTTTGTAGCAGAAGAATCTATACATTCATCATAAAAAAGTTTTTTATTTTTTTCTACAACAGCATTTTGTTTATAAACTATATCTTTATAAATTTTTAAATTATTCATAGCCAGCTTCATATTATTTTCACTCATTTCATAACAATATATTTTTTTATAAGCATTTTCACCATATGTGAAAATAAAATCTAATATACTATCTCCTGTATAAGCACCTATGTCAGCGAAAATTTCATTTTTTAAATTCGGCATAATATCTAAATCAAAATAATGTTTATATATTCTTTCCATGGAATTACTTAAATTATTAAAATCTAAACAATAAAAATTATTTAATATTGAAAATAATATATATTTAGATTTATAATCTTCTAAATTTTCATATAACCATATATATTCATATAAATTATTTTTTAATAAACTAGCTTTTTTATAAAATACTTCATAATTACACTCAGAAATATCTATATTTCCCCAATAATTAAATTTATTTAAAAAATCTTCTATTGACTTTTGTGTAGCAATATTTAAACTAGAAAAATTTTTAACTATATTAATATAAATATTATATACATCATTTTTTTCTATTTTTTTCACCAAATTATAAAACTTATTATCAATATAATTTTTCATACTTAATAAATATGAAATTTCTAAGATTTTTGTTTATTAATATTAGTTTTTTAAACATTTTTTATTATTAAAACTTTGTTTGTTTAAATTAACAAAACGCCTATGCGTTGGCGGGCAAAGCCCGCCTAAAAGGGCATAGCCCTTTTTTGCACTTTTAGTGCAAAACGCATAGGCGATATTTATTAAATTATGACCTTGTAGGAAAATAATCTTTTTCTAATTTAGGAAGACTAACACTAAATGTAGTTCCTTTACCCTCTGCACTATTAACTTCAATTTTCCCTCCTGAAAGTTCTACAATTCTTTTTGCAATAGAAAGACCTAATCCGTTACCAGTTGTTGCATGAGAATTATCCCCTTGATAATATTTATCAAATATATGGTCAAGCGTTTCTTTATTCATACCTATTCCATTGTCTGATATTGATATAACATATTCTTTTTCCATTTCAATAGAACTAATTCTAATTTTTCCACCCATAGGAGTATACTTAATAGCATTAGTTAATATGTTTAACCAAACCTGTTGAAGCATATCCATAGAACAATTTACCCGCATTTTTCCAAGTTTAATCTTCACTTCTAAATTTTTGGTTTTAAACTCATTATCTAATATTAATACACATTGCTTAATTTGTTCATTTACAGAAAATATTTCTGTCTCTTTAATTTCCGTCTGACTATCAAGTTTACTCATCAAGAGTGTGCTACTAGCTAAATTAGAAAGTCTTTTACTTTCATCAATTATAATTTGTAAGTATTCTTGTTTTTGTTTTTCAGTTAAGTTTTTCCCATCTTTTATAAGTTCAGCATAACCTTTGATTGAAACAATTGGAGTTTTAAATTCATGAGAAAAATTAGAAATAAAGTCGTTTCGTAAAATTGCTACGGAATTTAATTCTTCAACCATTTTATTAAAATTTTCTATAACATCATAAATTAAACTGTCTTTATTATTGCTTTTATTTTCAATTCTAACGCTATAATCACCTTTTGAAATTCTTTTTAGTGCAATTTTTAAGTTGTCCGCTAAATCTACTGACCTTTTAAAGAAAAGCACAGCAAAAAAAGTTCCCAATATTAAACTAACAGCAAAACCAAGCACCATAATTAAAATAGTATTAAAGGCTCTTAAATCTATTCCCGCCCACCTCATTATAGCTGTAGCAAATAGTGCAATAAGCATAGAAATTAAAAAGCTTATAAAAATAATCCAAGTAAACTGAATGATTAGTGACGATTTAACTTTATCACGCTTTTTCATTTCTTACTCCTTTATAACCTATCCCTCTTATAGTTTCTATATCAATTTCTGGAAAAACCGCTATTTTACTTCTAATTTTGTTTATATGAACTTTTATAGTATCTTCATCAGCATAAGAATCGTATCCCCAAAATTCATCAAATAGCTGTGCCTTTGTAAAAGAACGCTCTGGATAAGATAAAAGCTTAAATAAAATTGAAAACTCCTTTTTTGGAAGAGTAATTTTATTTCCATGTCCTGTTATTGAAAGGGTATCGTAATCTAATGTAACATCTCCTACAACAATTTTTCTTTCATTAACAATTTTTGCCCGCCTTAAAAGTGCTTTTATTCTAAATAAAAGTTCATCAAACTCAACAGGTTTTACCATATAATCATCAATACCTACTAAAAAGCCCTTGGCTTTATCTTGAATGCTACCTTTTGCTGTTACCATAATAGCAGGAATTTGAGTATTAGATTCTCTAACAGTTTTTACTAACTCATATCCGTCCATTTTTGGCATCATAACATCAACCACCATAATATCAATTTGATTATTTTCCATAACTTTAAGGGCCTCCTCGCCATCACATGCCAGAAAAACATTATACCCTTCCGAGCTTAGTTTAATTTCCATAAGTTTTCTAATATTTTTGTCATCTTCTGCAACTAGCACATTAAACATAGTTAAAATCTCCTATACGAGCATTATAACACACTTTAAGTAAATAATAGGTTAATTTTATTAACAAATTCTATTTAAAAATTTTGCAAACTTTTAAATTTAACCAAAAGTTTACCAAAATATAACAAAAAGTCTACTTTTAAATTATAAGTTCTAGATATCAATAGAGGAAATATGACTAAAGAATAATAGATAATATTACAAATATTGAAATTATGTAA
>CALVOB010000024.1 GCA_944350095.1 uncultured Clostridia bacterium | reverse complement strand
GATATATCACAAGAAATTGAATATATAGAAAATAAAAAGGAGCAATCTAGCCCAAAGGGTTCGGATTGCTCACAATTGGCGGAAAGAGGGGGATTCGAACCCCCGATGCCCGTTAGGACATATCGGTTTTCGAGACCGACACATTAGACCACTCTGACATCTTTCCAACTTTCTTAGTATATCATATTACGAATTTTTATAGCAAGTATATTTTTCTTTTTGCATTTTTTAACTTAAACTTAACATATATATGTTATATGCTTTTATAATCGACTTATTTTGATTAAATCTTTTAAAAAAAGTTTTTTAGATTTTATTATAAGTTGACATTATATAAATATCTTTGTTATTATACTTTAATTATAAGGAGAAATATGATTCACATTATTGCAGATTCAACATTTGGAATACCTAAAAGCTTTGCTGAAAATAATGGCATTAAAATTGTAAATTTAAAACTAATTTTAGACGATAAAGTTACTGAAGAGGGCATGGAAGAAAATTGGGAAGATTTTTATTCAAAGCTTAGAATAAGTAAAAGTTTTCCATCAACTAGTCAGCCAAGTCCTGAGGATTTTATAGATAAAATTAAAGAAATATATAATGAGGATAGTAATGCTGAAATTATTATCTTAACTATTTCTCAAGCACTTAGTGGAACTATTAATGCAGCAACTTTGGCTGTTAAAGAATTTGAAGGTAAAAAAATTATGGCAATAGATTCTTGTCAAGCTGCAACTTGTGGAAGAATTATGGTAGAAGAAATTGTAGACCTCATCAAAGCTGGAAAAACTTTTGATGAGGTTACAAATAAGGCAATACCAATTTTAAAAGAAAAGCTCATGATACAATTTGTTCCAGAAACTATGGAGTATTTAAAGCGCGGAGGTAGAATAGGAAAGCTTTCTGCTACTCTTGCAAGTATTTTAAAAATTAAACCTGTATTTAATTTTAGAAACGGAATGATTACTATAACAAAAAAAGTTTTAGGATTAGGAAAAGCAATTTCAGATATGATAGCAGAATTGCCTAAAAAATTAAAAAAGTTGTATGTTTGTTATATAGATGATGATAGTAATGTTGACACAATAAAAAAGAAATTAGAGCAAAATAATATAAGATACAATGGTATAGCAAAAGTAGGACCAGTGTTTGGGTGTCATGTTGGAATTGGAGCAATTGGTCTTGCAAGTTTAGAGGATTATGAAATTTAAATAATCTTATATAACTTCAAAAAACTATAAAATGTTTTAAAAAATTTTTATTTTGAAAGGTTTTAATTTTGAAAGGGTGTTTTTATAATATAAATTATTTGAGTTGTATTACAATAAAAACATAGTGAAATTGATTCACTATGTTTTTTATTTGTTGTTTTTATTTAGTAGATTTAACATAATTTTTTAAAATTAACATAATTAGGTTTATTTTCTATAAACCAATCTACCGAGTCGCAAATTGATTCTCTTACATCTCGTGGATTAAAATTTAGTTCTTTTTTAGCTTTGCTGTTATTAAAATTCGCATTTGATGTTAAAGTGTAAAGAGAATATTTGCTAAACACGGGTTTTTTATGCTTAGATTTATAATATAAGTTGCTAAAAGGAACGCACATTTTAACAAACCATAATGCTAATACGGGTGGTAATTTACGCCTATTAAGTTTTTTGTTAATAGTAATTAGCATTTCTTTTAACGACATCGGTTCGCCACTAACAATATATCCTTCTCCGCCTCTACCTTTTTCTATCGCATTTATTGTGGCGTCTGCTACATCTCGGACATCTACAAAATTATATCCACCTTTTACATAAGCTATAAGTTTATGATTCATATAGTCTAATATAACTTGTCCAAGTTCAGATATCTTATAGTCATAAGGACCAATAACGCCAGAAGGATAAAGAACTGTTGCATTTAATCCTTTTTCTTTGCATGCTTCAAAAATATACTTGGTAGCAAGTAATTTAGTTTTAGCATAAGTTCCAACAACACTATCCTTATTAAATTCGGTAGGTTCAATTAAAATGTCGCCTTGATTTTTAGGGTCAATTATATGAACTGTACTTAAATATATTAATTTTTTTGCCTTGTTTTTAATGCAAGCGTCAACAATATTTTTTGTCCCATCAATATTTACTCTTTCAACCACTTCGGTTGGAGTTAAGCCTATATCTATAATTCCTGCCAAATGAAGTACAATGGAGTCCTTTTCTACAAATTTAAAAATAAATTCTCTATTAGTTACATCTCCTTCAACTAAATTAATATTTAACCCTTTTAAAGCGGATAAATCTTCATTAGGAAGAACAAGTGCAGTTAAATTATATCCTTTTTCACAAAGTTTTCTTGCCACAACATTACCTATATGTCCTGTTGCTCCTGTAATTATATATTTGCTCATTTTTTCTCCTTGCCATAATATTATAAACTAAAAGTGATTTTGTTTTATTCGCAAACTCATAAAAGAAAAATTTGCTAATGCAAACTCACCTTGATAAACCAAGGCAACAGTTTGAATAAATATCAGTTTTGATTGAATATAAGCTTCGCATGCATTCCCTCAAAACTATTAATAATATAACATATTTTTGTTAATAATAGGTTAAAAATTAGTGCTTTTTTATAAGATTATTTAAAAATTTTTTATAAAATTATAAAAATGGTTGATGCTTTTACTTAATTTTGAAAAAATGTGGAATACATATTTCTAAACATAGAATTAAAAAATTTATTTCATGATAAAAATCAACTTGCATGAAATAGTAAAAAACGCTTATGTTGATTTTGAAATCAGCAAGAGCGATATGCAAAAATCAATTGATATAGGTCAAATAAAAAATTATGGTGAATATAGTTATTTCCCTGTATTTTCTGGAAAAATAAAGGGGTGAAGATGAAAATTTTAATAGCATATTTTAGTGCTACAGGCACAACAAAAAAACTAGCTAAAAACTTAGCAGAAGCAGTGAATGGAGATTTATTTGAAATTATACCAAAGCAAGCTTATACAGATAAAGATTTAGATTGGACTAATAAAAAGTCTAGAAGTTCAATTGAAATGGAAAACTTAAATTTTCGTCCACAAATTGCTAGTAAAATTCATAATCTAAATGATTATGATTGTGTGTTTTTAGGGTTTCCTATTTGGTGGTATAGAGAACCAACAATAATTGATACTTTTTTAGAAGAATATGATTTTTCAAATAAAAAGATAATTCCTTTTGCAACATCTGGTGGAAGTGGAATGGGTGATATATCAAAAAATATACAATCACTTGCTAAAAATTCCATTGTGGAAAATGGTAAAAGATTTTCAGTTAATACAAGCATTGATGAATTAAAAACTTGGGGCAAGAAATTTTTTAACAATTAAAAAATAAGAACTAAAATTTTTATAGTATTTTCAATTTGTTAAATTAGAAAATTAAATAAGTTTTGTTAATTTATGTCCAATATTTAATATTATAAGACAATATATAACAATAGATACGTTTCGTTATAAAAAATTACTAATATAATTGATGTTAATTAAAAATTATGATATTATATATATTATATGAAAAATATAATAGAACAATATAAGAAAGTTAAGAAAGTTGACGAAAAAATTACATTAAATGCATTATTAATTGTATGTGTATTATTTTTTCTACCCATTATCAACCTTTTAATTGCCGAAAAATATGAAAATAAAAAATTTATAAAATATAAACAATTATATGATGACTTTGTTGTAAATACAAAGAAAGAATTAAAAAATTATATATTAAGTGGAAATGAATTCAAATATATTAATAAATTATCCCATGATGAAATTCAAGATATTTTTAAAGTTACAATTGATAAAATTACATTTTATACCATAAACCAAGAGCTATTCTTTACATATAAATCTAATTCTACATTTAAAGATTTGCTTCCTAAATTATATAGACAAGTTGAAGATTGTATATCTCAAAAGATTTGTCATAAACTTAGGAAAGAATTGCAAGAGATGTTCCAGAATAATAAATCTGAATTAGATGCAGAGGAGCAGGCAAAAGTTATAGAAATAATAAGATATTCAACATTGCAAACCTTTAGTAATTGTTCCACAAGTGAAATTTATAGAAAAATAATAAAAAGTGTGAAAGCCGATAATCAACAAGACAATAATTTGCAAACAAAGGAAAATAAATATGTTGAAAACATTAAGTTAGACGAAAAAGAACATTATAAAAGTTATTGTTGGAATTGTCATGCTAGAATAGATGAATATAAATCAATTAGTAGAAGATATTGTCCTAAATGTAATGCATACCATTGCCCGCATTGTGGCGTATGTAAGTGTGACTTTTGGAAATCTAATAAAAATAAATTTAGGTTTTATAAATAAAAACGATAATTTTAAATGTTTTTTTATATAGCTTATACAGACAACTCGAATAACTCAAGAAAAAATGGTATAAAAATTATAAAAAAAGAAAATGAAATTTTTCTATTGAATTTCATTTTCTTTTCTTAATTCTTCTCTTACCTTACACAAAATTTTTCCAAAATGGTTTTTCCCATCTTTTAAAGGACCACATCCCCAATAGTTTTCTTTAGTTGTTTCTTCAACTATTTCGCAGTCTCCGGTATCCAATAATAATTTTTGGATATCTTTATTTTGTTTAAATTTTTCATAAACGCCAACATACATAAATGAATTTTTTAGTTTTTCCCAATCTTGTCTTAAAGGAAGATTTTTATCTCTTCCAATATTTGAAGCCTCTTTTGGAGTTTCTGCGTTAATAATTCTTTCTTGAATTTTATTGTCAAGAAATTTTTGCGATTGATAGTAATGTTCAACTGTTTTGTAATATATTCCATCTATATAAAATCCATGATTAGAATAACTAGCCAAATATCCTAAAGGTCCAAATTCTTTATAAAAATAAATTGTCATAATTTTTCTCCTGGAACTAAAAATTTTGTATCATACTGACAATCTTGAATATTGTTATTAAACATATTGTTACCAATTATTTTGCTAAATTTAACTTGCCCAGATTCATCACTAGTATCAGCTAAATTTAATTTTTGTATTATAATAGTATTGTTTCTATAACAACTTAATCTCCAAGCATATCCTTCTTTAACCATTGTGCTACTAATTTTTCCATAATTTCTTTCATGTATAGGAGTTAAAGGCTCATTTACTTTACTTACTAATTTTTTAAAATAATTAATACCTCTACCCAAATTGCAAATAATTCCTGTGTCTATTGTAAAGTCTTTGTCAAATATACATGAGGCAGGGTAATTAGATTCTTTTAGTGCTTTTACTAAAATATCAAATAACACTACAACTTCTTCAATTATATACTTGCTTATATATTCTTTTCCAACTGTTTTATAGCTATTAGAACATTTAATTAATTCTTTACGCACATTTTCAACATCACTATATGTGGCGTTTTCAAATTTGTCACTCAACTTTAAATTATATTTTAATTTTATTTTTGCCATTGCGTTTAACAAAAATCTTTCAATAATTAGTATTCCGCTATTTGTTCTTTTCTCTGTTTTAGGGTAAATAATGTATCCATAATTTCCAAGCTCGTTTAATTTTGGATTAATACAATAATATATGCCATCAATATTTGAAAAGGCATAAAGGTCAACAACTTCAAATTCCATTGTTTTAATAATTTCGATTGGAATGTCCTTTGTGTGCTTGTAATGTCGAAATTTATATCCACAATTGCTAAATATTAAATTATGATCCATTGCATCCTTAACAAAAGAAATATCTAATTTTTCCGTTTTTATGTCAGATATAAATAATTCATCATTTGCTCTTATAACATAATAGCCATTATAATTGTAAACATTAATTGGTTCAAGATTTATTAAAGGTTTGTATCTTAGTTCAATACAAAATTTTCTACTGCCAGATCCAACCAAATCATAATATTTTTTGTAAATATTAAGAAAATTTACAATGTCTTTTTCATATTCATCAATAGAATATTTGTCTGAATTGCTTTCCCAGGCTAAACCAAATGGTGCAAGAGATATTCTTACACCTGCAAGGCCATTAATTATATTAGTATTTACAATGTTATTGTGCACAGCTTGCATTAATTTATTGTGGCGACTATATGTGACCGTGGAAATTCTTACTTTAACTCCCAACTCGTCATAGCATAATTTTATGAATTGATCTAATAATTCGTAATTCCCAATATCATTATCTAAATATGGGAATATTACACCAATTCTATGTTCTTTTCTATCCCATGCTAAATATGGCTTGTTAGAAACATATTTTTGTGCGGTATATTTAATTGCACAAATAACATTTTTTAAATCATCAATTGTAAAACTTTCAATTTTATTTCCCGAAAATTGACTGCAAAACCCACACTTATTTGGACAGCCCACTTGTGGTTGGAAGTGTCTCATTTTTGATAAAAATTCTTTAGGAAGAACGCTAAATTCTTTAATAAGTTTTCTTCTAACAATTTGGTCTTTTTCATTGCTATCAATTTCACAATCAAGAAGATATTTTTTCATTTTTGTTCTAATCCTTTAGTATAATTCTTAATTTGTTTAAAGCAATTTTTAATAATTTTATCCAAATTAGTATTGTTGTTTACAAATATTGTTTTATTCGGATCTAATAAAGTATCAAACTTGCTTATAAAAGCCTGACGCTTCTCGTCATTGTCTAAGGCAATATCAAGTGAATCTTTTCCTCTTTTTTGTATTCTGGCTTGTCTAATATTTTCATCACAATAAACAAATATTGTTAAATCTGGTTTTAAAATTTTCTTTCCTAGCACATTATAATTATAATCAATATCTATTCCTGAAGAAGAATTAGAAACAACGGTGTCTATTAAATATCTTACACAATAAACATTGTTATTTTTATAATCAAATGATTTTTGTATTTTGTCTGACATAAAAACAACTGATGACAAATAATATAAGCAGTGTGCCATAGGCGATATTTCTCTAACTTGCTCATCAATTACTTTCCTATCACTATATTCATAACTTGGAGTTCTTACAAGTATAGAATTTTTATCAATATTATGTAGACCTTCTGCTATTGAAGAAGTTCCTGTTCCATCTAATCCAGTAATTACTATAAACATTTTATAATCCCACCTTTTTTTCTATTAATTCATAAGCTTTTTTTACATCTAGTTCATCTGTTGTTTTAATTCCTAAAGCTTTTATTTCTTTAAGCATACTATTTTTTGTATTTTTTATTAATTCATCATCAGCGAATTCAAAATCATTAATGTTTTCATATTCAAGCAGTAATCCTAAACCTTCTACATCTTGAAAAGCCAATTCCAATCCGTTTTTTTCATAAACTATGCATTCATATTTTACTCGTACAAGTTCTTTAAAATTTAATGCTAAAAACAAAGTCTTTGCTTTATCGGTATCATTTATATCAACATTTATCTTTTCTTCGCTTATAGTCATTCCATTATTAAAAATTTTATTTTTATAAGTAAGTTTTTTAAAAACTTTTTCCCCAACGTTTAAACATCTTATAAGAAC
>CALVOB010000023.1 GCA_944350095.1 uncultured Clostridia bacterium | reverse complement strand
TTTAACAGTATCTAAATCAGGCTGAGAAAGATTCTTTTCCCATTTACTAACTGCCTGAAAAGAAACATTAAGAAGATTCCCTAGCTCTTTTTGAGTTAAGTTTTTACTTTTTCTAAGTAATTTAATTTTTTCGCCTAAAGTCATAAACTACTCCTTTTTTAATTTATTTTATTATAACATATTTATTAGCAAAACAATAGAAAATTTCTACCCTCAAAGTTGAAAAACTATATTATGTGTGGAATTACACATATTTTAATGTTTAATTTTATGTATTTTAATAAAATATATATGTTTTAAATAATTTTAGTTTAACAAAATAATACCTTTAACTTAAAATATTTTAAAAATAATTTATTTTACTTTAAAAAGCAAAATGAATATTATTAACATCAATAAAAAAACCGAGTTTATAACCCGGCAATTTTAAAAATTAGTATATGTTAAACTTTTATTTACAATCAAACCAAGTTTTACCTATGTTTATATCCACAGGAAGTGGCACTTTTAGCTCTACCACATTTTCCATACATTCTTTTAAAATTTGTTTTACTTTATCTTCTTCCCCAGGATATGCGTCTACTATCAATTCATCGTGAATTTGAAGTACAAGTTTACTATTCAAATTTTTAAGCGATTTTTCAACTTTTATCATCGCCATTTTTATAATATCAGAGGCAGAGCCTTGAAGTGGCATATTCATTGCAACCCTTTCGCCAAATTGTCTAGTTTGATAAACATTTGAATTAATTTCTGGTATTCTTCTAATTCTACCCATTATTGTTTTAATATAGCCATTTTCACGAGCAAATTTAACATTGTTATCCATATACTCTTTAACTTTTGGATAAGTTTGAAAATATTTTTCAATATATTGTTTTGCTTCTTTTCTTGAAAGATTTGTGTTCTGTGATAAACCGAAATCTGATATGCCATAAATAATTCCAAAATTTACAGCTTTTGCATTTCGTCTTAGAACTGCATTCACTTCGCTTTCAGGTATTCCAAACACCTCTGATGCAGTTAATGTGTGTATATCTTTATTTTCTCTATATGCCTTTACTAACTTTTCATCTCCGCTATAATGAGCAAGCAATCTTAGTTCAATTTGATTATAGTCAGCAGAAATAATACTTCCATTTTCAAATCTGCTAACAAAAAGTTTTCTTAGTGCCTTTCCCTCTTCATCTCTAACAGGAATATTTTGCAAGTTTGGCTCACTACTAGAAAGCCTTCCCGTTGCAGTTAAAGTTTGATTAAATATTGTATGAATTATATCCCCGCTATCTTTTACAATTTCTAAATAAGGCTCTACATAAGTACTTTGTAATTTTTGAATTTTTCTGTATCTTATTATTAGTGGTACAATTGGATGTTCTTCGGCAAGCTCGTTTAAAACATCTATATTTGTAGAATTTTTCTTATGTATGTTACTTACTTTTAAGCCAAGTTTATCAAATAAAATTTCTGCAAGTTGTTTTGGGGATTTTATATTAAATTGTGTACCTGCTAGCTCCTTTATTTTATCTTCCAAATATTTTAATTCTTCTGAGTACTTATTTGATAAATCTTGAAGTTCGTTTACGCTTATTTTAAAGCCTGCCTTTTCCATATCAAATAGCACATAAAGTAGTGGCATTTCTATTTTATAATATAGTTTTTCTAAATCTAAACTCTTTAATTTTTCTATAATATCGTTATATAGTTCAAAATAAGTATCCGCACTAGATGTTATGTTTTTGCTACCGCCTATAAGATAAGCACCAAGTTTTAAGTCAAACACATTTTGAACTTTTATTCCTAATTTATCAAAAAGATGCAACTCTGGTTTTAAATCTGATGTCAATTTTATTTTATCATTATTTTCTAAAATGTTTTTTAATTTTATTATTGCTTGGTTAGTATCAATATTATCAGAAAAAAAGTCAAAATTTTCTTTTAAAGTGTATAAATTATTTTTGTTAGTAGAAATTTCAAAAGTATTATTAAAATTAAATGCAAAAAATTTATCTACACTTAAATTTTCTAAAGTTTCATAACTTTGCAACTCTTGTTTTACGGGATTTTCTTCCACCTCTTTAATTTCTGAATAAATGTTTCTTTTTAAAAACATTCCAAAGCCAAGATTTTTAAACTCTTCCTTTATACTGCTATCAAATGGGAAATGGAGTTTACAATTTTGTAAATCAAAACTTATTTCACAGTCTGTTTTTATTTGTGCAAGTTTATAAGACAAAAATGCTGTATCTCTATCAGAAATCAGTTTTTCTTTAAGCACCCCTTTTATATCTTCAATATTGTTATAAACATTTTCCAGCGTTCCATAAGTTTCTATTAAGTTTTGAGCAGTTTTTGGCCCTACACCCTTAACACCTGGAATATTATCACTTGCATCACCCATAAGAGATTTTAAATCTACTATTTGACTAGGTGTTAAATGCATTTCTTCATTTAGTGAAGAAATTGTCATAGTTTTAGTTGCTACACTTCCATGTTTTGTTAGTAAAACATCTGTAAACTTATCTATAAGCTGTAATAAATCTCTATCCCCAGATAATATTAAATTATGTGTGGTATCGGCTTTTTTTGAAAGAGTACCTATTATATCATCAGCTTCTATGCCATCTTGCTCAAAAATGGATATTTTTAATTTTTTTAACAAGTCCTTGATTATTGGAAACTGCTCACGAAGTTCTGGTGGAGTTTCTTTGCGAGTACCCTTATATTCTTCATAAAGCTTAGTTCTAAAAGTATGTTTAGAAAAGTCAAAGGCCACGGCAACATACTCGGGTTTATTATCCTCTATTGCTTTAATAAGCATATTAAAAAATCCGAAAACTGCACCTGTATTTGTGCCTTTCGGACTTGTTAAAAATGGCATAGCATAGTATGCCCTATAAGCTAAATTATTTCCATCTACAATTAAAAATTTTTCTCTCACTACTATATTTTATCCTTATCAAAGTTTTTTAAGCAAAAATTTCTGGGAAACCAAATGCTAAAATATACAAAACTACTGCTGCTAAAAGCAAAAAGAAAAATATTAACTTTAATGTTTTGCCAAAGAAGTTTATAAAACAAAAGCCACCAATTAAAACAAGCGGTCCCCATGTTAACACAAATTTAAACAAATCGCTAGAAAAGAAATCTGTCATGAATGGGTGCATCAAATTAACGCCATATAATGCCATTATAGCTATGTAAGCAAGACCTAAAATAGCAAATATAAAGTAGAGTATCTTTTTCACTTTTGTCCTCCTATTCTACAGAATTATATCATATCAAAATTTTTATTGCAAACAACTTTCTAACTTTTGTATTATTGAAAGTTTTGCCGAAAGTGAGCTAAGTCAAATCAAAATATCACTCTGTTTTATTATATGTTTTATTTTATTAATTTATTAAATTTGAGTTTTATTTGCTTGACAATGTTAACTTTATTTTGCAATACTAATTTTAAGGAAGGTAAAATATGAAAAGAATATCAACAATTGAAACAAGAGATTTAAACAAAAGTTTAAAAGTTGGTGGCTGTGGTGAATGTCAAACATCTTGCCAATCTGCTTGCAAAACTTCTTGTGGTGTTACAAATCAAAAATGCGAAAATATTAACGCTTAATTTTTAATTTGTAATATTTCCCGTTCCTTTGCGAACGGTTTTTTATTGATTTTTGCTTTATAATTTTTTATTTAATATCATTTTTAATTTAGAAAATGGTTTTATTTATATTTGTTTTAACTTTAAATTAATATCAAATATTTTAAAATAACTGTTTTTTTAAAATTTTAGCAAGAAAAAACTGTTTAAAAACCCTCGGAAGCGCCGAGCCTAAGGCTCGGCAAAAAATCGCTTTGCGATTTTAAATTTTGCTATGCAAAATTTGCTTCCGAGGGTGAAAACATATATTAATTTAAAAAATTTTTTATGTGAGGAAGAATATGATACATCAATACAAGTTAAATAACTACAACATAGTTTTAGATACATATAGCGGAGCAATTCATACAGTAGACGATTTAGCATACGATATAATTTCTTTATATAAAGAAAAAACAGAAGAAGAAATTGTAAATTTAATGCTAAAAAAATACAAAAATGATAGCACTATTACAAGAGAAGAAATTATTTCATGTATTGAAGATATAAAAGAACTTGAAAAAAATGGGAAACTTTTTTCAAAAGACATTTATGAAAACTATGCTTTTGATTTTAAAAATAGAAAAACAGAAATAAAGGCACTTTGCCTTCATGTAGCACACACATGCAATTTAAACTGTGAATATTGTTTTGCAAGTCAAGGAAAGTATCATGGCGAGCGTGCTTTAATGAGCTATGAAGTTGGAAAGCATGCATTGGATTTTATAAATGAAAATTCTGGTAATAGGCATAATTTAGAGGTGGATTTTTTTGGTGGCGAACCTCTAATGAATTTTGAGGTTGTAAAAAAATTAGTAGAGTATGCCAGAAAACAAGAAAAAATTTATAACAAAAATTTTAGATTTACTCTTACTACAAATGGTTTACTAATAAACGATGAGATAATAGATTTTGTAAACAAAGAAATGAGTAATGTTGTTTTAAGTTTAGACGGAAGAAAAGAAGTTCATGACCATTTAAGAAAGACAATAACAGGAGAAGGAAGTTACGATATAATAATTCCGAAATTTAAAAAACTTGTAGAAGCTAGAAAAGGAAAAAATTATTATATTCGCGGAACATTCACACACAACAATGTAGATTTTTTAAAAGATATATTACACATGGCTGACCTTGGTTTTAAAGAGCTTTCAATGGAACCTGTTGTTTGTGCACCAAATGAGCCCTATGCCCTAACAGAACAAGACTTACCAATTATAAAAGAACAATATGAACTTTTAGCAAAAGAAATGATTAAAAGAGATAGTGAAAATAATGGTTTTACATTTTATCACTATATGCTAGATTTAACACATGGACCATGTATATATAAGCGTATTTCTGGTTGTGGAAGCGGTACAGAATATTTAGCTGTAACACCTTGGGGAGACCTCTACCCTTGTCATCAATTTGTTGGTGATGAAAAATTTAAACTAGGCGACATTTATAATGGAATAACCAATACCAAAATTCGTGACGAGTTTAAACTTTGCAATGCCTATGCAAGACCAGAATGCAAAGATTGTTGGGCAAAATTATATTGCAGTGGTGGTTGTGCAGCAAATTCTTATCATGCAACAGGAAGTGTACTTGGTACATATAAATATGGGTGTGAATTATTGAAAAAAAGAATAGAATGTGCTATAATGATTAAGGTAGCAGAAAATAAAGTTTAGGAGGCAATATGTTTTCAGAAAAATTAACAACTAAGCAAATTGAATATATAGCTAATAAAGTTTGTGAAAGGCTAAACAATGGTTATACTATAAATGAAATAACAGAGGACATGATAGAATATAATAATGGCGGTTTAGATATTTTACTTTTTGTAGAAAAACGCTTTGGCAGGCATATTTTAAGGCTTGAAGATTTTAACATAAAATATTTGACACCTGATTTCCATAATTTTGATATGCTAGAAAATTATCCTAAAAAAGATTATTTTAAATATTTAAGCACTATATTTCCAAATTATAAAAAAGAATATAAAAAATTTATCAGAAATCAAGGAAATAAAATTATAAAGCAAAATTTTGAAAAATAAAAGTTTAAACATTTAAGCTAAAAAATAACAAAGGATAGCACATTAATTGCACTATCCTTTTTTGTTGTTTACTATTTTTTGTTTTTTTAATATTTTATAAGATAAAATTTTTATTTAATTAAACTTTTTATATGTTTTATATTATATTCTAAATTTTTAAAAAATGTAATAACATGTTCTCCGTCCATTTGTATGTGATTAAATTGAAAACTTATGTTAATAAATTTTCTAAATTTTTTTGTGTAATACTTACTCCATATAAAGAGAGGAACATTAAAAGCTTGGCATGAAGGATTTAAACAAGCATCAAAACTATAAGAAGATAAGTTTGAAGTTGATATAGAAGCACAATCTTTTAATGAAATGTTTTTATTTTGTTCATGGCTTTCACCTACATAATCTTTATAATTTTCACAAAATTTATTAAAGTTATCATTAAAAGGCACATCACACAAATAAATTGAATTATCCTTACCTTTTATAACCATATTTACACACATATTATCAAATTTATAGAACTTATTTTCACTAAGCCTATAATGAAATTCTTCTATTTCATTTGCAGATTTGCCTAAACAATAACATAATAACATATTTAGTTTATATTTTTTTGATAACTTTACTAAATTTGTAATATCAACTTTTTTTAATATTAAAACAGTTTGTACAGGGTAATCTTTATAAATTTTCCAAGCAGAAGCCCTTTTAGTTTTCAACGGATCTAATAACATTTTTTCTCCTTCTATTTTAAAGTTTAAATACATTTTATATATTTAAAAACAGCATTAAGCTTAATTTAACTAACCTACTATTAAAGTATAACACTTTTTAAAAATTTTTGCATTATTTTAACGATATTATTGAAATTTTATAAAAACAAAATAATCAAAACTTATTGTACTAGTTAAGCGTTAAATCTTTAATTTGTTCAAATCGATAGATTATTTTTTAATTTCAATTTAAGTAGCGACCAACTCGCTAGGTTTTAGCGAGTTGCGTTTGGTCGCTATAAAAGAAAAAAACAAGCGAAAAGGCGATGCTTTTCAAACTTGTTTGAAAACGAGCTATTAGCGCAGTTTTTTTCTTGGTGCGACAAGTGATAAAGTATCCGAACCGCCTACAAATATTTATTGGAATTGGTTATATCAAACTAAGAATTAAGATAAATTAACTTGCCTTACAAAATTATTATATCATAAAATTTTTATATTT
>CALVOB010000022.1 GCA_944350095.1 uncultured Clostridia bacterium | reverse complement strand
AACAACATTTATCACCTTTATTGCAATGACACTCCATAAAACCTCCAACTATTGAACAATTATTCAACTATATTATAATTGAACACATATTCAACTGTCAACTTATTTTATGCAATTTTTCTAAAATTTGACATTGAACAATTTTTTTCAAAAACTAGATAACATTATCTTTAGTCAATCCTTTTTCAAACTAATACAAAAAAAATAGTGGAAACAAATTCTTCCACTATCTTTTTTCTGCTAGTTTCAAAGTTTATAGACCTTAAACCTGTTATTTTAAAATAAATTAAACTATTTATTCTCGTCTGCTTTAATTTTTGCAGCTTTGCCTGTACGCTCTCTAACATAATAGAGTTTTGCTCTGCGTGGGCTACCTTTTCTAATTACATCAACATGGTCGATAAGTGGTGAATGCACTGGGAATGTTCTTTCTACACCAACGCCATAAGATATTCTTCTTACTGTAAATGTTTCACGAACACTACCGTTCTTCTTTGAAATTACAACGCCTTCATAGCCTTGAATTCTTTCCTTGTCGCCCTCTTTGATTTTATAGAAAACCTTAACTGTATCTCCTACATTAATTTTTGGAGCATTTTCATTTAAGTTTTCTTTTTCAATGATGTCAACTATATTCATACGACTTTTCCTCCTATTTATACATGGTGTTCATGCGCATAATTTCGCAGAGGACCACCCGAAGTCCATAATAAGATAACATATTATAATTAAATTTGCAAGCACTTTTTCAAATTTTCAAAAACAATTTTTTAAATGTACTACTTCTTTATTTGGTGTATATTCTATAACATCAAAACTTATTTTTGAATTATATCTATTTTTATTTAACAAATAGCATTCTGCAACTTTTTTTATTTTAAATTGCTTTTGAAAATTTACTGCTTCTTTTGGCATTCCAAACTTATTTGACGACCTAGACTTAACTTCTACAAAAACTATTTCCTCGTTTTTTTCTGCAATTAAATCTATTTCTCCTATCTTATTTTTGTAATTGCGTTCTAAAATTTTATAACCTTGTTTTTTTAAATACGCCTCAGCATGAGCCTCGCCAATATTTCCTAAAACTTTTTTATTCATAAAGTTATATTTCCTAATTTACCTTTTCTAAAATCATCAAATAGTGCTATGCTTGCCCTATCATAATCTGGGTCTCCACCTTTCAGTAAAAATTTTCTAGACATAGCTATCTTTTCTAAAACTTCGTAGGGTATTCCGTTTTCATCAATACTATATCTTTTTGCAAGTGCATTTGGATAAATTTTCCTTATATCTGCAATAAAATCACAAGCAAGTTCATTTTTATCTAATATTTCATCATTAATACTGCCAATATATGCAAGTTTTCTTGCTACATTTTGATTTTCTAGTTTTGGATATAAAGTTCCCGGAGTGTCTAAAATTTGAAAACCATTTGCAACAGTTAACCATTGTTTACCGCGAGTTACACCTGCTTTATTTCCTGTTAAAGCCTTTGTTTTTCCGCATAAGTTATTGACTAATGTACTTTTACCAGAATTAGGAATTCCAACTACCATAGCTCGAATATAAGAATTTAAGCCTTTTTCTTTAAATCTTGAAATCTTATCTCGGCAAAGATTTTTAAGTTCTGACAAAACTATCTTTAAAGCTCCTGATGCAGTAGCATTCAATATAACTACGCTTGAATTAGAATATTTTTTTCTTAAAACATCATCTTTCAAAAGTTTATCAATCTTTTGTTGGTCAGCTAAATCAATTTTATTTAATACAAATAAAATTGGTTTTTTATCTGCGAGTTTATCTAATTCAGGGTTTAAAGATGCAAGTGGTGCGCGTGCGTCTAAAACATAGATTATTGCATCTACATTTTTGACCTCTGCTTTTAATTCTCTTAGGGCTTTTGTCATGTGCCCCGGAAACCAGTTGATTATCATTTTTCTCCTAAATAAATTTTTAATATAATTTTTTTAAATTAAATCTTTACGCCTTTGTTTAGTTATCTCTAATGATTTTTCTTTTCTAAATTTTGCAATTTCTGCATGATTACCTGAAAGTAGAACTTCAGGGACTTTTAATCCCATAAACTCTGCTGGACGCGTATATTGCGGATATTCTAAAAGCCCAGAAGAAAAACTTTCCTCTTCTAACGAAGCATTGTTACCTAAAACTCCATCAACATATCTTGATATTGCATCAACCATTGCCATTGCAGGAATTTCACCACCTGTTAAAACAAAATCCCCAATAGAAATTTCCTTATCTATACAAAGTTCAATAATTCGTTCGTCTACGCCCTCATAATGCCCACAAACAAATATAAGATGTTCATACTTAGACAAATCCTTGCATAGTTTTTGATTAAAAGTTTGTCCACGAGGACTTGTTAGGATAACAAGAGAATTTTCTTGTTTTACACTTTTGATTGCATCAAAAAGAGGTTGCGGAGTCATAACCATTCCCGCACCACCACCAAATGGAGCATCATCACATTTTTTGTGTTTATCTTTAGAAAAGTTCCTAATATCAACAATATTTATTTCAATTAGTCCTTTATCTCTTGCCCTACCTATTATGCTTTCAGAAAGTGCTCCAAACATTTCAGGAAATAGCGTTAAAATGTCTATTTTCATTTAATCCTCTATTTTTTGTTCTTCAAATTTTAATCTTTCAACTACTACAAGTTTTTCTTTTGGTAAAACTTTTAAAATTAGCCCTTCAACCACGGCAACAGAACATTGCTTTCCAGAATTAAGATTTATATCTAAAATATCGGCAGATCCATATTGCTCAATGCCAGAAATAACTCCTAACTCATTTGAAAACTCGTCGATAAGTTTACAATTTTCTAAGTCTGAAATTAAAAGTGCATTTGAAAATAGAGCTCTATCTGCATAAAGCTCTTTGTTCCTAAATTTTTCCGCATCATTTCTTGTAGTTATACCGTTTATTGTTATATAAACATAACCAAAACGATAAATGGAGCTTAAAACTTCATACCTTTTATCTTGAATAAAAACTTCTTTCAAATTTTGAAAAAAGTTTTCATCAGTTAAAGGTTTACATTTAAGCTCCCCTTTTATACCTTGCGGTTTTAAAACCTTAGCTATAATAATCTTTTCCAAAAGTTTATCCTATTTTTACAATAAATTTTTTGTTAGATTTTATGCTCATATTTTTTACTATTGTTCTTATGCTACTTATAATTCGACCATTCTTCCCTATAACTTTTCCGATATCGTCTTCGTTTGTTTTAATATTTATAATAACGGCGTCTTTATCTTTATGAGAAGAAACTTCTACTTCTTCTGGATGGTCAACTAAGCTTTTAACAATGTATTCAACAAGTTTTTCCAAAGTTTACTCCTTACTTTTTAATAGCGCCACTTTTAGCAAGTAAATCTTTTACAGTATCTGTTGGGATAGCACCGCTTTTAATCCATTTTTCAGCTTTTTCATTGTCAATCTTGATTTCAGCTGGGTCTGTTAAAGGATTGTATGTTCCTAAAATTTCAACAAACTTGCCGTCTCTTGGTGACCTAGAATCAGCTACAACAACTCTGTAAAAAGGTGACTTTTTATCTCCAAGTCTTGTAAGTCTAATCTTTAATGCCATGTTTTCCTCCTTATAAAATTAAATATGATTTCTCATATATATTAACTTGCCTTACAGCAAGAAAATACCAAATTAAAATAGTCCACGAATGCCTTTTTTGTTTTTCATCATCTTCATCATTTCCTTAGTTTGCTCAAACTGACGAAGAAGAGTGTTTACATCTTGTATGCTAGTACCACTTCCATCTGCTATACGCTTTCTTTGACCCGATTTTATTAGTTCTGGATTTCTTCTTTCCTTAGGTGTCATGCTTTGAATTATAGCTTTATTGCGTTTGATTTGATTTTCATCAATATCAACATTTTTAAGTTTTGAACTAAGCCCCGGTATCATTGATATTACATCTTTAAGATTGCCCATTTTTTTCATGTTTTCAATCTGGGCAAGATAATCTTCAAATGTAAAAGAATTTTCTTTAAAAGCCTTTTCAAGCTTTTTGGCGTCCTCTTCGCTGACAGCTTCTTGTGCTTTTTCAATAAGAGATAGTACATCTCCCATTCCTAAAATTCTGCTAGCAATTCTATCTGGATAAAACGGCTCTAAATCGCCAATTTTTTCTCCAACGCCTGAAAATTTTATAGGTTTTCCTGTGATTGCTTTTATTGAAAGAGCTGCTCCACCACGAGTATCTCCATCAAGTTTTGTTAAAATTACACCTGTAATATCTAACTTATCATTAAATGCCTGAGCTACAACCACTGCGTCCTGCCCCGTCATAGCATCTACTACAAGTAGTATTTCAGCAGGTGAAAGCTCTTTTTTAATGTCTGCAAGTTCTTTCATTAATTCTTCATTTATATGAAGTCTTCCAGCTGTATCAATTATAACAGTATCAAGATTTTGTTTAAGCGCATGCTCTACTGCTTGTTTTGCAGTTTTCACTGGGTTTTGCATGCCCTTTTCAAACACTTCACAGCCCGCTTGCTTACCTACAACTTTTAATTGGTCTATTGCAGCAGGTCTATAAATATCACAAGCAACAAGCAACGGCTTTTTACCACTCTTTTTTAAATAGTAGCCAAGTTTTGCACACATTGTTGTTTTACCTGCACCTTGCAAGCCACACATCATTATAATTGTAGGAGGCTTTGGACTAACTGCAAGCTTTGCGTTTGTACTTCCCATAAGAGCAGTAAGCTCTTCATTTACAATCTTAATAACTTGTTGAGCAGGAGTTAAACTTTTAAGTACCTCTTCCCCAACAGCTTTCTCAGATACATTTTTAATAAAATCCTTAACTACCATGTAATTTACATCAGCTTCCAAAAGAGCAATCCTAACTTCACGCATTGCTTCTTTTATTTCAAGTTCTGTAAGTTTTCCGCGTTTAGTGATTTTACTAAAAATGTGAGATAATCTTTCACTTAAACCTGAAAAAAGTGCCATTAAGCCTCCTTCTTTAAAATTTCAAGTGCAGAATTAATGTCTCCATTTTCAATGCTTTTTACCGCCCTTGAAACTTTATTAGAAAAAGCTTTTTTTGCTTTAACAGCGCCCACTTTAGCCTCATAGTTTTCTAACTTATCAATGCATTTATTTAATAAAATAAAAGTTGACTGTCTGCTTACATTTCTATTTTCAGCAATTTCAGAAAAAGTAAGATTATACTTTAAAAATTCAGAAAGTGTTTTTCTTTGATAATCTGTAAGAAGCCCGCCGTACACATCAAATAGTTCATTATATCTTACTACATCATTTAGCTTCAAAATGCACCTCCGTTAAACAATTTTGCTTAACACAGAGCATAATAACACAAATAACAAATTTTGTAAAGGGATTTTGATAAAAAATCTCATGAAATTTCATGAGATTAGTTTTCATTCCACCAACTTTAATATTATTTGGTTAGCTATTCCAAAGTTTTTTGATGTTATATATAAATGAGTTTTATTAATTTTTATTAAACCTACACTTAATAATTTTAAAGCGTTTTTATTTTTTAAGGGTTCATATTTGTATTCTGCTAACTTTTTAAGGCTAACTCCCCTTTTTGTTCTTAGACCTAACATTATAAGTTCTTCTAATTTTTCTTGACTACTAAGTTTCTCAAATTGTTTTTTATTAAAGTCTTTTAAATAATCATTTATATTTTCTGTATTAGAATATCTAACACCATTCATGTATGAATGTGCTGAAACACCAAAACCTATATATTCGCCACATTCCCAATAATTAATATTGTGTTGACATTGGTACCCTTTCAAACAAAAATTAGATATTTCATATCTATTAAAACCATTTTGTTTTAAAACTTTTAAATAATTTTCATACTCTTCAACACTTTCATCGTCAGACATTAATTTTACTTTATTTTGTTTTGCCTGATTAAAAAGTGGAGTACCTTTTTCTAGTATAAGCATATAAGCTGAAATATGAGTAACACCCAACTTTTTTAATAGACAAATATCTTGAAATATATTTTTATTTTCTTTAATTCCAAGCAGTAAATCTACATTAATATTTTTAAAACCAGCAAGTCTAGCATTTTTTATTGCCTGTAAAGCTTGTTTTTTATTATGAACCCTACCTATAAGCTTTAATACACTATCATTTAAACTTTGCACGCCAAAGCTTATTCTATTAATTCCTAATTTTTTATATTTTTTTAACTTTTCTAAACTAACAGAATTAGGATTACATTCAATAGTTATTTCCACATTTTTACTTATTTTAAAATTATTTTTTATTGCTAAAATTATTTTTTCTATATCTTCCGCCGTCAATATGCTAGGAGTTCCACCACCAAAAAATATTGTAGAAACATTGTTTTGTATCTTATAAGAATTTATTTCTTTTATTAGTGTATCTATATATTTTTCCTGAATATCACGAGAAAAATTTCCTGAAACAAAATTGCAATATTTACATTTGCTTTCACAAAATGGAATATGCACATATAAACCTATTTTATTCATCGTTATCTATCTTTAAAATGCTCATAAAAGCTTCACTTGGAAGTTCTATGCTCCCTATTTGCCTCATGCGCTTTTTGCCTTCCTTTTGTTTTTCAAGAAGTTTTCTTTTTCTTGATATATCTCCCCCATAACATTTTGCTAATACATCTTTTCTTAATGCACTTACTGTTTCTCTGGCTATAATCTTATTACCAATAGATGCTTGAATTGGCACTTCAAACATTTGTCTTGGAATTACTTTTTTAAGTTTTTCTACAATTCCTCTTCCCCTTTGATAAGCTTTATCCTTATGAACTATTAAACTTAACGCATCGCATATTTCACCATTGAGAAGAATATCTAATCTAATTAAATCGCTTGGTTCAAAGCCTATAAGTTCATAATCTAGGCTAGCATAGCCACGAGTGCGAGATTTTAAACCATCAAAGAAATCGTATATCATTTCATTAAGTGGCATTTTATATTCCATTCTAACACGTTTTTTATCTAGATATTGCATATCTATAAATTCACCACGCTTTTCTTTACAAAGTTCCATTATTGCCCCTACATATTCTGGTGGAGTAAAAATGTGAAGTTTTGTCATAGGTTCTTCTATTCTATCAATTTCAACAGGATTAGGAAGATTTGTAGGATTTGATACTTCTATCATCTCTCCGTTTGTTTTATAAACATTATAAGAAACTCCTGGTGCGGTTGTAATGATATCCAAATTAAATTCACGCTCTAATCTTTCTGTGATTATCTCCATGTGTAAAAGACCTAAAAAGCCACATCTAAAACCAAAGCCTAATGCTTGACTTACTTCTGGCGAAAAGGTTAAAGAAGCATCATTTAGTTTTAATTTTTCTAATGCATCTTTTAAATCATTAAATTTTGAGCCATCAGTCAAGAATATACCACAAAAAACAACAGGCTGAACAGCTTTATAACCCGGCAATGCCTCCTTTGCTCCATTTTCAGCAAGAGTTATTGTATCGCCAACCTTTGTATCAGAAACATTTTTAATGCTTGCAGCAATATAACCTACATCTCCCGCTTCTAGTTTATTAATAACTTTCATAGCAGGGGTAAAAACACCAACTTCTGTCACTTCGTAGATTTTTCCTGTTTCCATCATCTTAATTTTTGTTCCCGCTTTAACTTCGCCATCAAAAATTCTTACAAAACTTATAGCACCTTTAAAGTTATCGTAATAACTGTCAAAAATTAATGCTTTTAATGGTTTTGATTCATCTCCCTTTGGTGCGGGTATTTTCTTTATAATCTGCTCTAAAACCTTATCAATATTAATTCCTTCTTTTGCAGATATTAATGGAGCATCGTCAGCTGGCAATCCTATAACTTCTTCTATTTCCTCTTTCGCTTCTTCTGGCCTTGCACTAGGTAAATCTATTTTATTTATTACGGGTATTATTTCAAGATTATTATCAAGAGCAAGATAAGTATTTGCAAGAGTTTGAGCTTCCACACCTTGACTTGCATCTACAATTAATATTGCCCCCTCACACGCAGCAAGAGAGCGTGAAACTTCATAGGTAAAGTCAACATGTCCAGGAGTATCAATTAAGTTTAATGTATATTCTTCTCCCTCAAATGTATAAAACATTCTTGTAGGAGTTAATTTTATTGTAATACCTCTTTCACGCTCTATATCCATACTGTCAAGAAGTTGGTCACTCATTTCACGCTTAGATAATGTTCCTGTTTGTTCAATAAGCCTATCCGCAAGCGTACTTTTACCATGGTCTATATGTGCTATTATGCAAAAATTTCTAATTTTTTCCTGTCTGTCCATAAGGAATATTATACATAAATTATTAATTAAAGTACAATACTTTTTCAAATTTTAATTTTAAAAACAGATAAAAAAATACATATAAATAAAAAGATTTTTAAAAGAATGTCTAAAAATGTTTTAAAATTAATATTTTTTATGTTATTATGGATATATTAAATTAAAAGGGTATTATATGGATTTATTCAAAACATGGCTCGTTGAAGATTATATAGCACACAGAGGCTTGCATGATGATAAGGCTCCTGAAAATTCTGCTGCTGCTTTCCAAAATGCAATTAAAGAGGGCTATCCTATTGAAACCGATGTACATCAGATTTCTGATGGTACACTTATTATATTTCACGATTCTTCCCTTCAAAGAATGACAGGGCAAGATGGCTATGTAAAAAATTTAAAGAAAGAAGATTTAAAAGATTTGCGTTTAAAAGGCACAGACCAAAAAATTTTAACTTTTGACGAGTTCTTAAAATTAGTGGATGGTCAAGTTCCAATTTTAATTGAAATTAAGAACAACAATAAGGTTGGCGAACTTGAAAGTGCATTATATTCCAAGTTAAAAAATTATAAAGGCGAATATGCAATACAAGCATTTAACCCTTTTGTGTTAGAATGGTTCAAAAACAATGCCCCTGAAGTTATACGCGGGCAACTATCGGGATATTTTAAAGGTGAAGAACTTTCATTTATAAAAAAATTGTTTTTAAAGAGAATGGTATTAAATAAAAAAGTAAGTCAACCACATTTTATATCATACGAAGCAAGCACATTACCTAATAGGTTTGTAAGAAAATATAAAACACTACCTTTACTTGCATGGACAGTAAGAAGTCAAGAAGAATACATGAAAGTAATAAAATTTTGCGACAATATAATTTTTGAAGGCTTTGAACCTAAGTTATAAATTTTTGATTTTATAAAAAATTGCTACTTTATCAGTAGCATTTTTTTATTTTTCAAATAATTATTTTTTAAAATTAGTTTTTATATATTGGGTAGCTTAAAAAATTTTATATTTTTAATTATTTCTATCCTTCTTCCTTACCAAATTTTTTTCCTTGCCATTTTGGCTTGGAATGTAATAAACTCTATCTTTTAATTTTTCAGGCATATATCTTTGTTTTACATATCCACCGTAGTCGTGCGGATATTTATACTTTATATGCTTTGTATCGTTTGTGCTAGGGTGATTTTTTAAATAATCTGGAACATTGTCATCTTTTACATTTTCAGCATCAGCTCTTGAAAGGTCTCGTGCTATAATTACAGAATTAGATTTTTCTGCCTCACAAGCATAGATTATTGCATGAAATAAAGGAATTAGCCCTTCGGGTGCTCCCATTTTTTCCACAGCATACATAGCACTAGTTGAAAGTAAAAGTGCATTGCTGTCTGCCATTCCAATATCTTCACTTGAATGAGCCACTAATCTTCTTGCTATAATCATAGGGTCTATGCCCGCTATAAGCATTCTTTGAGACCAATACAAAGCCCCTTCTGTATCTGAACCTCTTAACGATTTACAAAAAGCACTAAGCATATCATAATACTGATTTTCATCTATTGATAGTGCTTTTTTCTGTATAGACTGCTCTGCTATTTGCTTATCTATTACTATTTCTTTATTTTTATTAAATGGCGTTGTTTGAACAGCAAGCTCAAGTGCATTTAAAGCCATTCTTACATCTCCACTTGATGCCCATGCATAGTGTTTTAAAGCGTCTTCACTAACTTTTAATGGCAACTTAGACAATATTTCATCTTTTTCAAGAGCCCTTTTCATAGCTTTAATTACATCTTTATCTTCAAGTGCCTTAAATTCAAATACTCTACACCTCGACACAATAGCTCTTGTCATGCTTGTAAAAGGATTTTCCGTTGTAGAGCCAATAAAAACAATACTACCCTTCTCTATTGCTTCTAAAACGCAATCACTTTGTGCTTTATTCCATCTATGGCATTCATCTAATAAAAGATAAGTTTGTGTACCAAACATTGCTTTTAAATTTTCAGCTTCTTTTATAATTTCTTTTGCATCACTTACACCGCTAGAAACGGCGTTAAGTTTTCTAAATTCACCTTTTAGCTGTTTTGCTACAATATTAGCAAGCGTTGTTTTCCCTGTTCCAGGCGGGCCGTAAAAAATACAGCTACCAAGTTCTCCTACTTCAATAGCTCTTCTAAGCAACATTCCTTTACCGATTATGTGTTCTTGACCAACAAAATCATCAAAACATGTTGGCCTCATTCTTTCAGCAAGTGGCGGTTTCTTTGTATTTTCCATAGCTTTATTATATCATAATCTTAATTATTTTCATAGTTATTTTATGACCCTAATATAATCTTTTTTCCTAGGCTTAGGTTCTAAATATTCAGATGCAGGATAACCTAAAACGCAATGGCCTATACCCTCATAATTTTCACCTATTCCCCATTCTTTTAAAAGCTCCTTTCCCTCTAATGTTTGGAACTCTTCCTTTGCTCTATGTATCCAACATGAACCAACACCCAAGCTAAAAGCAGAATTCATTAAATTGCCTAACACTAAACTTCCATCTTCCCTAAAAGTGCTAATATTTTTATCTGCTAAAACTATAACTAAAGTAGGAGCATTATAAAACGGGTCTACATTCACTCCCATAATACTTGCATTTAATTTTGAAATTTTTTGAATTAAACTTTTATTTTGAATTACTACCATAATAGGAGATTGCAAACCTCTTCCCGTTGGAGCATTCATTCCAGCTTGTAAAATTAAATTTAGTTCTTCATCTTTAATTTGTTCTGATTTAAAATTTTTGCAACTTCTTCTAGAAATTAAAGTTTTTATAGTGTCATTCATTTTTCACCTCAAAAAATTTTAATTAATACTTTTATATCTTTATCAATAAGTTTTTTAAATAAAATTTCCCCTTCTTTGCCTGCCGTTCCATCAATAAAATTATAGTGAGTTGGAATAACAAATTTTGGCTTTATTATATTTGTTATTTCCGCCGCTTCTTGTGCATCCATTGTAAAAGTTCCACCAATAGGAATTAATAGTACATCTGTTTTTATTTCCTTTAATTCTGGTGTTGCGTCTGTGTCACCACAAATAGTATAACGCACATTGTTTATTGTAAGAGTATAACCTACAAAGCCATACTCTTTAAAATGATGATGTCCAAAATTATATGATGGAAAAGTTTTATAATCTATTCCACAAACTTTGCCATTTGTATTTGGAGTAACAATATTGATATTATTAACAATGCCTGCTTTGTTTAAAATTTCCGCACTATCTTTTGTACAAACAATTTGAGTGTCTTCACTTAAAATATTTTTTATAGAATCAATATCCAAGTGGTCAAAATGAGAATGAGTTATAAAAATAGCTTTCGCATTTTTCTTTTGTTTAATATTAAAAGGGTCTACAAATATATTATCATCTATGCAGATGCTACTATGACAATTAATTTTTACATTTGGTTCTTGCATTTTATACCTCTTTAATTATTTTATCATAAATTATATTTTTGACAAAACAAATAATAATATTTTAAAAACAGTTTTGAATACCACAATATATAGTGTATTATGTAAATAATATACGATATATATACTAAAAGAGAGCAAATTTGCTCTCTTTATAATTTATCCAACATCTTCCGTTTTCTTTTCTTCTTCTTTTGTAACAAGTATTGGTTTTGGGTCTGTTTCTGTAAAGTAATCCTTTGGAATTATAACCTTTGCCACATCTTTTCGGCTTGGTATTTCATACATTAGCTCTAACATTCCGTCTTCTAAGATAGTTCTAAGCCCCCTAGCTCCCGTCTTTAATTCCATTGCTTTATGTGCAACAGAGCGTATAGCTTCTGGCTCAAATTCAAGCTCTACCTTATCTATATCAAACATCTTTTTGTATTGTTTGAGTATTGCATTTTTAGGCTCTGTTAAAATTCTAATTAATGCATTTTCTGTTAAATCATGTAATCCAACTACAACAGGAAGCCTACCTACAAATTCTGGTATTAAACCAAATTTAATTAAGTCTTGTGGTTGCAAATGTTTAACAAAGTTAATTTGACTTTTTTCTATTGTTGTATTAATTGTAGCATTAAAACCTAAACTTGTGTTGTTCATTCTAGATTCTATTATCTTATCTAGCCCTACAAATGCCCCGCCACAAATGAATAATATGTTTGTGGTATCGATTTGTATCATCTCTTGATGTGGATGCTTTCTTCCGCCTTGTGGTGGCACACTAGCAGTCGTACTTTCAATAATCTTTAAAAGTGCTTGCTGAACTCCCTCACCTGATACATCACGAGTAATTGAAACATTTTGAGTTTTTCTAGCAATCTTATCTATTTCATCAACATAGATAATTCCACGCTGAGCTTTTGCAATATCGTAATCAGCGTTTTGTATTAATTTTAAAAGTATGTTTTCAACATCATCACCCACATATCCTGCTTCTGTTAATGTTGTGGCATCAGCTGATGCAAAAGGCACTTTTAAAATTTTAGCAAGCGTCTTTGCAAGGAGTGTTTTTCCACAACCTGTTGGTCCAACCATTAAAATATTACTCTTTTCAAGTTCTATTGAAGTATCTAATGGGTCTTTACTTCTTTTTGCAACTATATTATAGTTTATTCTTTTATAATGGTTATAAACAGCAACAGATAGAACGCGTTTTGCGTCCTCTTGACCTATAATATATTCATCTAATTGCTCTTTTATTTGTTGCGGAGTTGGTAAGTCTATGCTAGTTTCAACCGTATTAACCTTATCTTGCTTAATTATATCTTTACAAACTTCCACACATTCGTCACAAATATAACTTTCCCCGTCTGGACTAGCTATAAGCCTTTTTGCTTGTCTTTGAGATTTTCCACAAAAAGAGCAAAATAAATTATCGTTATTTCCTTTCAAATTCCACCTACTTTTAGATTACTTATTTTCGTTAGAACGCTTAACAAAAATTTTATCCACAAGTCCATATTTCTTAGCTTCTTCCGCAGTCATGTAGTTATCTCTGTCGGTATCTTTTTCAATTTTTTCTAGTGGTTGCCCTGTGTTTTCGCTAAGAATTTTATTTATTTTTTCTTTTATATGCTGTATATGCTTTGCTTGTATTGCTATATCACTAGCCTGACCTTGTGCTCCGCCTAGTGGTTGATGTATCATAACTTCGCTATTTGGAAGAACAAATCTTTTTCCCTTAGCACCACTACTCAATATAAATGCTCCCATAGATGCCGCAAGACCTATACAAATAGTTGATACATCGCATTTTAAATAATTCATTGTGTCGTAAATTGCCATTCCAGCACTTACACTTCCGCCCGGGCTATTGATGTATAGATATATATCCTTATCTGGATTTTTACCTTCAAGATAAATCATTTGAGCTACAATTATATTTGCCATAGCATCATTTATTTCACCAGTAAGAAAGATAATTCTATCTTCAAGCAAACGAGAATAAATATCATAAGAACGCTCTCCGTTTGCTGTTTGGTCTACAACCATAGGAATTAACATATTTCACCTCTATATTAATTTATTGTTTTCTTTTAAAAATTTTACAAGTTTATCCATTAAAATATCGTTTTCAAAATAAATAAGTTGTTTTTCTCCAAGTGATTTCTTATAATCTTCTACACTTTTATTATACTTCTTAGCTACTTCTTCTAGCTTTTTATCAAGCTCCTCTTCTGTAACTTTTAAGTTTTCAACTTCTATAATTTTTTCAATTGCAAGCCTTGTTTTAACAGTTTCTAATGCATGGTCGTGGTTTTCTCTTCTAATGTTTTCAGGGGTTGTGTTCATATAAGCACAATAATCATCAAGCTTTAAGCCCTGATAAGCAAGCCTTGTTTCCATATCTTTCATATAAGCATCTAACTGACTTTGTACCATACATTCAGGTATATTTACTTCTGCTTCTTTTACAACAGCTTTAATTATATTATTTTCTGTTTCTCTATCTAAGCGCTCGGTTAAAGTCTCTTCTAAGTGTTTCCTAATATCTGCTTTATATTCATCAAGTGTTTCAAATTCGCTTACATTTGATGCAAATTCATCATTAAGCTCTGGAAGTTGTTTTTCTTCCACGCCTTTTAATGTTACTTCAAACTCAGCAGGCTTTCCTTTCAAATCTTCTGCATGATAGTTTTCTGGGAATGTAACTTTAATAGTTTTTGTTTCACCAATTTTCATTCCTTCAATTTGCTCTTCAAAACCTTCTATAAAGCTTTTAGAACCAAGTTCTAAGCGATAATCTTTAGCTTCTCCACCAGCAAATTTAACCCCGTCTATACTGCCTGAAAAATCGATTGTAACATAATCACCAAGTTTTGCTTCTCTTTGAACTTCAACATATCTTGCATTGCGCTCACGAACTTGTTTCAATTCCTTATCAACTTGTTCGTCTTTAACTTCGCCTTTAGCACTTTCTATTTCAAGCCCCTTATATTTTCCTAGCTTAACTTCTGGCATGCTTTGAACTGTTACATCTAAAATTAAACCATCAGAATCAAATTTTTCTAGGTTTACTTCTGGGTGATCTACGGGTTCAATTTCTGTTTCTTTTGCAAGTAAATCACCATATTCCTTAGAAAAAGCAATTTGAAGTGCGTCGTCAAAAAAGATATCTGCACCATAATTTTGCTCTATTACCTTTTTAGGTACTTTGCCTTTTCTAAATCCTTGAACATTAAATTTTCCTTTGTTTTGTTCATACGCTTCATTTACATAAGCGTTCCATTCTTCTGAGGTAAGTTTAATTTTAATTTTAAATTTATCTCCCTCAATTTTTTCTGCTGTGTACATAAATTGTCTCCTTTTACTTGCGAGAGTATAACATAGTATCTCGCACTTTTCAAATAATTTTTTGTTAAACTTTGGCAAAAAACACAAAAAGAAGAGTTATCATCAATGAAAAGCCTAACATTATTAAACCGATATTTACAAGTTTTAATGTCAAATATTTCTTTTTATGTTCTTTAAAATAACTTTTATCCACGCTCTCTACTTGAAATTTTGTTACAATTCCGCGTGCATAAAGTTCTGTTAAATAAGACGGATAATCGTAATTTATTTGAGTTTGCAGTTCTAAATATCTAAATATTTGATAAGCCCCGAATAAGCCAGCAAACAGTGCCAAAAACATTAATGACACATAGACAAACACTGGGCTAGCAAGCTTTAATATTAAACACGCAAAGCCCAGTGTAAGCGATGAAAGCATAATAATAAATACGATTTTTTTTGCCATTATCTAAAAATAATTAAAATTAATATAGCTGTTAAAGCAATTGCATATAATACTGCCCATACTGGATTTTTCTTATGTCTAATAAAGAAAAATGCATAAACTGCAATTACGCAGTAAGCAATACATTCACCCACTGTTCTTATTGCGTTTGTTGCTCCTGCAAGTTTACTTGCATCTATTGCATTAAATATAACTTGCAATAATAAGCAAACTCCAACTAAAACAAGTGCAACAAATGATAGCATGTTCAAAACCCATTTTAAAGATGTATTTCTCTTTTGTGTTTTTGAACTGCTTGAACTTTTATTTCCATTATTGTTAGTTGCCATATAATAACTCCTTTTAACCTATTTATTATATATTCAAAAACTCGAATTGTCTACTATTTTTCTTGCATTTTTTTTAGCACTTTTTCAAAATAATCTGGAATTGGCGCTTTTACTACAATTCGTTTTTCTGTATGAGGCTGAGTAAACTCTAATTTGTAAGCGTGAAGTAGTTGCCCATTAATTTTTGTTGTAGGATTATATTCCTTATCTCCTACAATAGGTCTATGTAATACTCTTGACGCATGAACCCTTATTTGATGAGTTCTACCTGTTTTTAAATTAAATTCCACCAATGTATATCCATTATAATATTTGAGGACTTTATACTCAGTTATAGCTAATTTCCCCTCGTTATCTGGACAAACATTCATTAGTGTTCTGTGTTTTTTGTCGCGTGCAATATGAGTTGTTATAGTTCCTGCCTGCTCCTTTAAAGTTCCCTCCAAAAGAGCTATATAACTGCGTTTACAGCTTTTTTCTGCAATTTGTTTGGCAAGACTATTGTGCGCAAAATCATTTTTAGCTACAAGAAGCAGTCCAGAGGTATTTTTATCTAATCTATGAACAATACCTGGTCTAAGTTTTCCGTTTATACCGCTTAAATTTTTAAGCTTATATAGAAGTGCATTTACAAGAGTTCCTGATGTGTTACCAGCTCCTGCATGAACAACCATACCTTGAGGTTTATTAATAACCGCTAAATCATCATCTTCATACACAATTTCTATTGGAATATTTTCAGGTTTTGTTTTAACTTCTTGCAAAGCAGGCATTTCTGCTTGAACTTTATCGTTTAGTCTTAATTTTTCTCCCGCTTTCACATATTTTCCATTTAAGGAAACATTTTCACCATCTATCATGTTTTTTATATGAGAGCGTGAAAGATTTGAAAATTTTTCTAACAAAAAAATGTCCAATCTTTTTCCAACATCTTTTTCTTCAACTTGAAAAATCATAGTGAACCCTTTTTATATAATTTTATTTGTTTAGATAAATTATATTTTGCATTCTTTTTAAGTTTTCCTTTATTAAGTTTTGGATATAAAAATAAAAAGAAAACACAAAGAATAATAACACCTGCACAAAGGCACATATCAGCAATGTTGAAAACAGGAAAATTCCCTAAAAAATCTAAGCTTATAAAATCTCTAACATATCCTAAAAAAAGCCTATCAATTAAATTGCCAATAGCACCACCTACAACAAGAGAAAATCCCACAAGATATAAAGTTGTACGCTGTTTAAAATAATAATTAAACACTAAAAAAGCAATTAAAAATAAAAAAGTTAAAATTATAAGTATCCAAGTATATTCATTTAGTATGCTCCAAGCACCACCAGTATTATGAACAGAAACAAAGTTAAAAACTCCGTTCCAAATTGGAATAGAAATACCATCTGTTAAAATTTTTGTTAATATGTCTACAAAGAGTATAGCAAAAACTAAAAAAAGCACAAATAATAAACAATTAAGCCCTGTTTTATACCTATTAAAGAATTTGTTTTTCATTATACCACCAAAAGTTTGTAACGAGTATCATCTAATTTATAAACTTGACCACCAAAAGCATAAACTGCACCAGAAAGAAAGCTTAATGCGTTGTAAAAATTTGCATTTTCAAAATTAGAAAGGTTTGCTATCACCTTACCCTCTTTTTTGAGATAATCTACAATTTTAGCAACTTCTTCCTGACTTTTAGGTTTCATCTCTTCAATTATTTCTTCTTCCTGTTCTTCTAAATTATATTCGCCTGCTTTTCTTTTTATTTCTTTTTTGGGCTTAGTAGCTATTTTTTCTTCTCCTTCAAAACCGAGCCCTTTTAATATTTTATCAAATATACCCATCTTAATTCTCCTAAACTATTTTGCTGTTGGAAATATACCAACAACTCCCATTTTAAATGGATATGTCGCTTGTGGCTGATTTGGGTCTTTTATAACATCTATTACAATTTCCATATAAGAGAATGGAATTTTATTATGATTAAGCACACCTATTGCCCCAAATCCACTATCAGATTCTATAATATTGTAATAATTTGCAAGAGCACCTGAAACATATTTACCATCTATATCATCAGCTTTTAAAATACCGCCGTCAAGGTCGTTATCGAAATTGTCAAGCGTCATATCCACCGATGTATCAAGTTCTGTATCAGTTATTTCGCTATAAACTAAATCCATCATAATAATATCAGTTTCAGCATTAAACTCCTCGCCAGACATAGAAATATTTTGCTTTGCTGTTTCAAAAAGCCTACCATTGCCATCATAGTATCTAACGCGTATAACTGCATCAATAGGCTGTTCCGATTCAAAAGCTAGCCATAGTGCACAAAGTTCTAAATCTTCTTGTTCAGGCATAATAACAAAGCTTTGATATTCGGCTGATTGTATATGGTCAAAGGCGTTAGTGTTAGACATATTTCCGTTTTCGTCTATACCGCCATTAATGTAGAAAGCTGTACCATTAAAATCTTTAATTTTACTAGCTGGGTATGGGTCAAAGAAATCTCTTGGCGGCTCCTGCCCTTCTTCAACATCTTGGTTTAAAGTTGGATTAGAACTATTAATAATTTCAGCAACTTTTGTTTGATATTCATTATTTTTATTATATTTAAGATTATTAACAATTTGGTCACCAATTACGGTTTCCAAGATATAGTTAGTTAAATTTTCCCTATCTCTTTCAGAAAAGCCAACATAAGTGCCATATAAAGAGAATTCTTCTTGGATAGACCCCATTATTTCGTCTCTAGTTGCAGTTGTTCCATCAACCAATTTACCATTTAAAGTAACTTTAACAGAATCCAAAACAGTTGTTGCAGTATCAGAAATTTGAATTAAAGGCGCTGTTGGAGTTCTACCTAAAACAAGTTCATAAATGTTATATTCTAAAACGGTAGCATAGATATTAATAATATCATTTAAATTAGGGTTACTATAACTTTCTATATTAGTTAAAAAATCAATCAAATTTAAATAGTTTTTCTCTATTTGACCATTTGTTTCTGAATAAGTTAAAATATTTATTAAACCATCAACTTTATCACCAAATGACCAATTCCAAGCCACATCATCATAAGTGTAGTATTCATTTTCGGAAATAAATTTAGGCTGGTATCTTATTCTATCTAAATTTAATGCTTCATCCCAAAAAGTTAAATAATTATCTTCAGTAATGGTTGGGAAATTGGTTATTAATTGATAATTTTTTGTCTCTTCATTATATTCATATTTTTTATAATTATAAAATGTAAAATATGTAAATAAATCTCTTACTATATTGTTACTATAAGTTAAAAATAATCTTTCAAAATTATATTGAGCAGGTTTATAACAAACTTTATAACCTGCAATAGTCCCAGATGGGTATAAAAGGCTTCCTGTATCATCTCCGCCTAACCCAGGTAAATTAAAACAACCTGTTGTAAACAAAGATACAGCAAGCAACAAGCAAACTAAAATTCCACTAAATAGTTTTTTCATTTATAATATTTTAACAAGTTATTATAAATTTATCAAGCAATATCTATAAGTTATTGAATAATTCTTGTTAAAGTGCTTTATTAAAACATTAAATTTATTTTGATTATTTACAAAATTGTTTGTTTTTTAATTTAAAATTGATATTATATATGTAATGGAAATAAAAATAATAAATAACAACAAAGATTTAGAAAAAATAAATACATTATTTAAAGATTTATTTAATAATGAAAAAAACTACGATCCTTCATTAAATGAAAGTCCACAAAATTTTTTTAACGATAAAATTGGACTTGAAGGGACAATTTTAATTACACTTTGGGAAAACAATGTCGCTATAGGTTTTTTATATGGACAAATTTTAAATACTCCAAACTATTGTTACAAAAACGGACTTGGAAGTTTAGAATTATTATATATAAAAGACTCTTATAGAAAAAAAGGCTTAGCAAGCAAATTAATTCTTGAATTTGAAAATTGGTTAAAAACTTACAATATATTTAATTATGAAGTGAACTGTTACAACAAAAATCTTCCTGCAATTAACCTTTATAAAACAAACAACTTTAAAGAGTTAAAACTTGTTTTTAGAAAAACAATAAAAAACGATTAGATAAACTAATCGTTTTTATTTATTTAGCATAATCATCTGCTGGATAAATTAACTTATATTCTTGCCCATTTTGCGTAAATGTCATAGATTCATATCTTATATTACTCAAGTTATTATTTATCACTTGTTGTTCTTGATTATCATATTTATCACTTGCCGCTTGCCACATTGAAGATACAGGTGACGCTTCTGTAAATGTTTCTTCCATTATTTCTACATCTTCTGCTGTACCATTTATATATGCATTTACATATCCATCAAAAGCAAAAGAATTGTTGAATTTTTGAGAAACAATATTTCTAACTGTAACTACTTTTATATCATTTCCTTTAGTAAGTTTTATATATGAATCAAGTGCAAAGTTGTCAACAGCTCCACCATAGGACAAACAAGAATATAACATTTCTGGATTATAGCCATTATCTAAATAATTTTTTAATTGCCCAGTTAATCTTGTATCTTTAATTAAAGTATTGTAGCAATCAGTTTCATAATCATAACTTTCATAAAAAGTATTTTTAAAAGTTGTTCTTATTTCAGCGTCGGACTTAATTTCATTAACCACATCTGCTAAGTCAGATAAAGTTTTAATACTATGTTGGTTATTTAATTTAAAAACAAAAGTAGTGTATCTTGTTATAGTTTCTAGAGTAGAATTACATTTTGCAGTAACAAGCAAATTATTATCTTCAAAATCTATGTTCAATAATTCATGAATATCAAATTTTTGAAATGCAATAGTTCTATTTTCTAAAACATCAATTAAACCATCTTTTATCTGTTGATAATACATTTGGTTCATGTCTTGGCGAACGCCACTTAAAGATACTGTTTTGCTATCTTTGTATTTTTCGCCGTCTCCTAGTGCCTTTAATGTTATGTTGTATTTTGTGTTTTCTTCTATGTTAAGCTGAACTTGTGTTTCTTTTGTTTGATATTCTTGGCCATCTACACTTACTAAATAACCACTTGCATTCTCCACTTCATTCCAAGATAAAATATTGTCTTCTTGATTATACACCATTTCTGGTGATGCAAGTTGAACTAATACTCCTATATCTGGCTCTGGCTGTGGTGTTGGCTCTGGTGTTGGCTCTGGTAATGGTTGTGTATGATTTGTATCTGGATGAAATACAACATTAAAGTCATCTGAAACAGCATCTATTCCAAAAAAGACTCCTGCCCCTAAAACTGTTAAGGCTCCTACTACTGCTAATGCCTTTTTTACACTAAATTTTGCCATTATTCACCCCTCCGCAAAATTTTATTATTTATATAATAACATATATATTTTAGTTTTGCAAGAGCAAATTTTTATATTAAAACAAATTTATAAAATTTTTATATAAGGATAATGAAATTTAATAAATAAATTCTTTTTAACAATCTTTTATTGCAGTACGAAGCTATTTACTATTATTTTAAAACTTTTTATTCTATTAAAATTATACTTAGAAAATAATGTTTCAGCTAATTAAATATAAAATTAATTCTTTTTTGTATGTGCCCTAAAAATTAAACCAAATAAAAAGGCAAAACCAACAGCTGCCGCTATACCTCCTGCAACGGCCTCCAATCCGCCCGTGAAAGCGCCTATAAGTCCTCTTGCTTCAACTCCCGCTATTGCACCTTTCGCTAGTGATGCCCCAAAGCCTATAATTGGAACATTTATCCCCGCTTTTGCAAAATTAGATATTGGTTCAAATATTTCCACGCTTTCTAATATTACACCAACAAGAACAAATGTAACTAATATACGAGCTGAAGTTAAATTTGTTCGTATTATTAACACTTGCCCTAGCATACATATAAAACCACCTATTAAAAATACCCATAAATAATTTAAAAACATTTCCATATAGTTAAATATTTCCTATTTAACTTTTTTTAAACACAAAAAAAGCGAAAGGTGCAAATTTTGCCTTTGGCAAAATTTTATGTCCTAAAAGGACATTTGCCCGCCAAAGCGGGCGCACCTTTCGCTCAAGCTATATTATCACTAACAGTAACAATATTAAAGTCCTTATCTAAATAAAAGTCTATAATATCCCCCAAAGCTTCTAATGTATTTTTAGTTGGGTGCATTAAAATTAAGTCGCCATTCTGTGGATTATTTATAGCTCTATTATAAATAAGCTCAGTATTCTTATCTCGCCAATCAATAGTATCTTTAGTCCACATAATTGTTTGATAACCATAAGTTTTAGCAATATCTAATGTTGTTTGATTGTAAGCTCCACTAGGCGGAGCAAACAAGTTCATTTCAACGCCTGTTAAAGCTTTTACAATTTCATGAGTTTGATAAATTTCCTTTTCATTTTTTTCTTTAGAAATTTTGTCGTGGTCTAAATGATTATATCCGTGATTTCCAAGTTCATGTCCGCCATCAATAATTTTTTTCAAAAGTTCTTCATTACTAGAAGCCCACACTCCTCCAACAAAGAAAGTACATTTTGCACCTTTTTCTTCTAAAACTTCAAGCATTGGTTCAATATATTCAGTTCCCCAATAAACATTTATCATTAAACTTACATTTTTATTATCAGTATTTCCATGATAAATTGCAAAACCATCACTAGAAGAACTAAATACATTAAGCACCCCACCTGCATAAGTGAGTGCAAAAACTCCGACTAACATAACTGAAATAATTAAATTTGCAAAAACATTTCTAAAACGCTTTGCTTTACTATCATCATTGTAATTTGTTTTGTGACGCATAAAGATTAATTTCATACTACAAAATATGAATTTGAAATTCTTTTAATGCAAAAAACTTAAAAATTCTTAAATATCGACTTTTTATATATAAAATAAGCTTGAAATTTATTTAAAAATAATATAATTTGATTGTAAGTCAATAACATTTTTGAAATAATGAATTATATTTATATTGTAGTTTACGAAATTTCATAAAGAAAAAAATTAGAGGTAATAAATGGATTTAAAAGAATTTGGTCAAAGACTTGCAAAAATAAGGCAAAGCAAAGGAATGTCTGCTTACGAACTATCACTTAGAATAGAAAAGGACCCAAGTTATATACACAAAGTAAAAAATGCAAAAATGAATATTTCACTTGCATCACTTTTTACTATTTGTAAAGAATTAGATGTTACTCCCGAAGATTTATTTACAGCTTAAAAGCGCAACAAATTTGCGGTTATAATAAATATAAAGCACCACTAAAAATTCTTATAATATTATAAATAGTCTTTGTAATACTATACAAAAAAGCATAGGTATATACCTATGCTTTTTATTATTTTTCTTGTTTTGCAACGAGTTTCAAGTCAACTCTTCCCTTTTCATCTATCTTAATAACTTCAACATCAACTTCATCGCCAATATTTACTACATCTTCAACTTTTTCCACTCTTTTTGAAGAAAGTTTGCTTATGTGTATCATACCTTCTTTTCCGGGTGCTATATCAACAAACGCTCCAAACTTCATAATTCTAGATACTTTTCCAGGATAAATTTTTCCAACTTCTAAATCCTCGGCAATATTCAAAATTATTTGTTTAGCTTTTTCTGCCATATCAGAATCTGGTGTTGCAATAAATACTTGTCCGTCATCTTCAATATCAATTTTAACGCCCGTTTCTTCTATTATCTTATTGATTGTCTTTCCACCTGAACCAATAACATCTTTAATTTTATCAGGATTTATTGTAAAGGTTATTATTTTAGGTGCATATTTTGATATTTCAGCGCGTGGCTTATCTATAACTGAAAGCATTTTATCTAAAATAAATAATCTGCCTTGTCTAGCTTGTTCTAATGCTGTTCTTAAAATATTTTCATCAATGCCTTTAATTTTGATATCCATCTGAATAGCGGTTATACCTTTTGTAGTACCAGCAACTTTAAAGTCCATATCCCCAAGGAAATCTTCAAGACCTTGAATATCTGAAAGCACTGCAACTTTACCGCTTTCATCATCTTTAATAAGCCCCATAGCAATTCCAGCAACAGGTGCTTTTATTTTAACACCGCCGTCCATAAGAGCAAGTGTAGAACCACATACGCTTGCCATTGAAGACGAACCATTAGAACTCAAAACTTCACTTACAAGCCTTAATGCGTAAGGAAATTCTTCTTCACTAGGAATAACAGGCTCTAATGCTCTTTCAGCAAGTGCACCATGACCAATTTCTCTTCTTCCCGGGCTCTTTATCGGACGAGCTTCTCCTGTGGAATATGGTGGCATATTGTAATGATGCACATATCTCTTCATTTCTTCATCATCTAGTCCTTCTAATTTTTGTGCATCGCTTATTGTACCAAGAGTTAAAGTTGTTAAAACTTGTGTTTGTCCACGAGTAAACACGCCTGTTCCATGTACTCTAGGAAGAACACCAGCATCACACCAAATAGGACGAATTTCTGTAAGTTTTCTCCCGTCTGGACGAATGCCTTTATTTAATATTTTAGCTCTAACCTTTTCTTTTGTCATTTTGTAAAGAACATCGCCAATTTCTCTTTCTTTTTCTGGATAAATTTCAGCAAAATGTTCTTTAACATCTTTGTCAACTTCATCTTGACGACTTTGACGCTCCGCTCTGTCAAAAGTATCTAATGCATAGTCTAATTTTTCGCTAGCATAAGAGCGAACTGCTTCTTCAAGCTCTTTATCAATAACATAATATTCAATTTCTTTTGGAGTCTTACCAATCTTTTCTTTTGCGTCTAATTGGAAGTCAACAAGTTTTTTGATAATGTCGTGAGCAAACATAATTCCGCCAAGCATCTCTTCTTCTGTAACCTCTTTTGCTCCTGCTTCAACCATTAAAACGGCATCTCTTGTTCCGCTAACAGTTAAGCTCATTCTGCTCTTTTCACGCTCTTCATTATTTGGATTAGCAATATATTTTCCATCTATTAAAGCAACATTAACTGAACCTGTAGGACCAGCAAATGGTATTCCAGAAATTGTTAATGCAAAACTTGAACCAAGCATTGCAAGTGGTTCTGGTGCTACATCTGGGTCTATAGAAAGTGCTGTTGCAACTACGCTAACATCGTTAAAAAAGCCTTTTGGAAATAATGGACGAAGAGGTCTATCGATAAGCCTTGATGTTAAAATTGCCTTATCTGATGGTCTACCCTCTCTCTTTTTAAAACCACCAGGTATTTTACCAACTGAGTACATTTTTTCTTCAAAATCAACTCCAAGTGGAAAGAAATCAATTCCAGGACGAGGCTGTTCTGCCATGGTAACATTTACCATGATTACGGTTTCCCCGCATTTAACCCAACATGTTCCATCCGCTTGTTCACAGTATTTACCTGTTTCAACAGTAACTTTTTTACCGCCTATTTCTGTTTCAAAAATATGATTATTCATTAAAATCTCCTATCTAATTTCACTTTGCCTTGAAACTAAGAAAAACCACCTTAAAATCAGCTAAACAAAAAATGTTGATGATATTTACTTCAAATAACTAAAAAGCTTTTAGTAAACTAAATTTTTCTAACAAAAATAATAAACTTAGCACTACTTTTTTTGAAAATTTTAAAAAGTTAGTTTTTCTATAAACTGAAACCACCTTAAAAGGTGGTTTAAAATTATCTTATATTTAAAGATTTTTTGAGTTCACGATAAGCTTCAATATCTTTCTTTTCAAGATATTTCAAAAGGCCTTTTCTTCTACCAACAAGTTGTAAAAGACCACGTCTTGAATGATTATCGTTAGGATTAGCTTTAAGGTGTTCGGTTAAGTGATTAATTCTTTCTGTAAGAAGAGCCACTTGAACATTAACAGAACCTGTATCATTTTCAGATTGTTTAAAGCTTTCGATAATTTCCTTTTTTTCTTTCATAAAACTATTCTCCTTTTATAAATTAGCCCCTAAAAACCGAGTAAGCCGTTAAGAGAACAAGTAAAATTGCGACCAACTCCGTTTAAAGCCAAGACAAGAATACCACAAATAAAAACATTTGTAAAGTGAAAATATAAATTAAATAGGCAAATCTAAATATAATTTTTAAAATTTTTTTATAACTATTAAAAATTAAGCCATTTTACGCCAATAATAACTATAATAGCCACTAGTATCCTTAAACCAAGTTGCATTTTGTGATGGATTGGACAATGAAATATTACTTGTGACATTATAAGTAAAAGATGAATCGCTAGACTTTTCCCAATTATCAACACTTTCAAAAGTCAAACTATTTAAATTAGTGCATCTATTAAAGGCATAAGCACCAATATTAGTTACACTGCTTGGGATTTTTATACTGGTTAAATTACTACAATCCCGAAAGGCAGAAATACCTATTTTTTTTACATTGCTTGGTATTTCTATACTGGTTAAACTACTGCAATTTTGAAAGACACTATCACTTATACTTGTTATATTGCTTGGAATTTCTATACTGGTTAAACTACTACAATTCTGAAAGGCATTATAACCTATACTTGTTACACTGCTTGGTATTTCTATTCGTGTTAAACTTTTGCAATAATAAAAAGCATATTTATTTATTTCAGTAGTTCCATCTTTTATGTTTACTTCTTTAATACTTGACCTATATAATGGTGATAATGCTATATATGTTCCATCATCATTTTTATAATACTGCATTCCATCTTCTTTTATTATTTTTGTTTCTTCGTTTGAAGTATGTACTACTTTTGCATAATATCCTACATACCCATTTGAAGAACTACCTGCTGTTAAATTTAAACTTGAATAGTTATATACTTCTGCAAGGGCATAGCAACCCCTAAAGGCATCATAACCTATACTTGTTACACTGCTTGGAATTTCTATGCTGGTTAAACTACCGCATTCATAAAAAAACCGATTACCTATACTTTTTAACTGACTACTATCACCAAAATCCACGCTGCTTAAACTACTGCAACCCCTAAAGGCATCATAACCTATACTTGTTACACTGCTTGGAATTTCTATGCTGGTTAAACTACCGCATTCATAAAAAAACCGATCACCTATACTTTTCAACTGGCTACCATCACCAAAAGTCACGCTACTTAAGCTACTGCAATTTTCAAAGGCAGAATCTCTTATACTTGTTACACTGCTTGGAATTTCTATGCTACTTAAACTACTGCAATTGTAAAAGGCATAATTACTTATACTTGTTACAGTATTCAATATAGTGACTGTTGAAAGACCGCCAGCACCTTTTATTAAATTTGTTTGAGCTTTATTGTATAAACTACCATTATAACTTGAATAATTTGAATTGCTAGGATCTACTGTAATTTGCAAACTGCTGCAAGAATAAAAAGCATTCTCACCTATACTTTTTACATTGCTTGGAATTTCCATACTACTTAAACTACTACAATTATAAAAGGCACGCTCACCTATACTTGTTACGCTGCTTGGAATTTCTATGCTACTTAAACTACTGCAATCTTCAAAGGCATAATTTGGCACACTTGTTATCTGTCTATTTTCACCAAAAGTTACGCTACTCAAACTACTGCAAGAATCAAAGGAATGCTCACCTATACTTGTTACACTGCTTGGAATTTCTATGCTACTTAAACTACTGCAATTATTAAAGGCATTATTACCTATACTTTTTACACCTTCTGGTAGGCTCACAGTGGTTAAACTATCGCAATTATAAAAGGCATTATCCCATATTTTTGTTACAGTGTTTGGTATATTTACATTTGAAATTCCGCCTGCTCCTTTTATCAATTCCGTTTGAATTTTGTTATATAAACTACCATTATCACTTGAATAATTTGTATTACTAGGATCTACTATAATTTGCAAACTTCCGCAATCATAAAATGCTTTTTTACCTATACTTGTTACACTGCTTGGAATTTTTATGCTGGTTAAATTACTACAAGATTCAAACGCACGTTCACCTATTGTTTCAAGATTGTCTGGCAAAATTACACTTTCGAGTGAATCACTATACAAAAATGTATCATTCAATATTTTCAACTGACTGTTCTGAC
>CALVOB010000021.1 GCA_944350095.1 uncultured Clostridia bacterium | reverse complement strand
GGAGAATTTATTGCATTGGTCGCTGATAGACTTATTTTAAAGGGCTATAATTTAAAAGAAAATAACTAAATAACAATTTTTGTTAAAGTTAAACTTTTTTAAGTTTAGGGAAATCCAACATATTTTTTTGTTGAGTATTTAAATAACTTTATTTTATAAAAAAAATACTAAATATAAAATTTAGTATATTTTTATTTTTAATGAAAAGTATTGTAAATCCTTGTAGCTAATGCTAAATCTATGCCTTTAACAAGGTTTAGTTCTTCTATGCTGGCCTTTGCAACTTCATCTGATGTTTTAAAAGTTTTTAAAAGTGCTTTTTTCTTAATTTCTCCTAAGCCGTAAATGTTGTCTAACGGGCTTTTAAAAGTGTTTTTATTTCTTAAATTTTTATGAAAGGTTATAGCAAATCTATGAGCTTCATCTCTTATGTTTTGAAGTATTTTTAATTCTGCACTACCTCTTTTTAACATTTTTGGAGTGCTAGAATTAGGGAAGTAAACTTCTTCAAATTGTTTTGCCAAACTAATTGTGTCTATTTTGTAAGGCTTAATAACTTCATAAGTGGAGGATAGTTGTCCTTTACCACCATCTATTACTATTAAGTCTGGTCTATTTTTAAAACTTTCGTTTTCGCCCTTTTCTAATTCATTTAATCTTCGTGTTAAAACTTCTTTTAAACTAGCAAAATCGTTAGGTCCTTCTACTGTTTTTATTTTAAATTTTCTATAATGTGAACGCTTAGGTTCACCATTTTCAAACACAACCATTGAAGCCACACTTAAAACTCCGCTTGTGTTAGAAATATCATAACATTCTATTCGCTTTGGAAGCCTTGAAAGGTTAAGTTCCTTTTGAAGTTTTTCAAGAGCACCATAAGTTTTATTGTATTTTTGTTTATCTCGTGTAATAAATTTCTCTAAATGCTCGCGTGCGTTCTTTTTTGCCATATCTACAATAGACTTTTTATAGCCTTTTTGCGGATATATAATGTTTACTTTATGTTCTTCACTTAAATAATTTTCTAAGGTGATTGTGTCGGAAATAGGACTTCCTACTAATATTATGTTTGGAATTCGTTGATTTTTATAATATTGAATAATAAAACTTGACAAAGCTTCGCCTTCATCAATGCTTGCATCTATTACACTCAAATTTTGAACGCCTAATATTTTTCCTCCACGAACTACTATTGTGCTTATTGCTCCGCTTAGTCCATCACTATCGTAAGCAAAGGCATCTAAGCTAACATCTTTTGGCATATTAGCTATAACGCGCTCTTTTAATTTAGAAATCATCTTTAAACGGTCGCGAAGCTCAAGAGCTTTTTCAAAATTTTCTTTTTTTGCTTCGTTTTCCATTTTTTCTTTTAATATTTTTTCAATTTCATGGTCGTTGCCGTTTAAAAAATCTGTTATTTTATTTAAAATTTTAGCATATTCTTGTTTTGATATTCTTCCTGTACAAGGTGCTGAACACAGCCCTAATGAATAATTTAAACATTCTCGCTTAGCATGCTTACCCTCAGTTATTTTTAAATTGCAAGTTCTAATAGGAAAGGCACTATTTATTGTCTTTAAAATTTCGCTTGCACTGATGCCTCCAAAATATGGTCCAAAATATTTTGCTTTATCTTTTTTTAGCCTTCTAACAATTTCGAGTTTTGGGAAGTCTTCCGTTTGAGATATTTTTATATAGGGAAAAGCTTTTCCGTCTTTTAATAGAATATTGAAAAATGGTTGATATTTTTTTATTAAATTGCTTTCTAAGGCGAGTGCATCTTGTTCGCTTAATGTTATAAAATAATCTAAGTCATATATTTTTTCTACCATAGCCTTAACTTTAAGGGCATGAGAAGAATTCTTCCTAAAATAAGAACTAACCCTGTTTTTTAAATTTTTAGCTTTTCCTACATAAATAACTTCGCCGTCTATATTTCGCATAACATAAACACCACTATTAGTAGGCAAGTTTTCAAGTTTTTGTTTTAAAATATCAGTCATATAATTATTATATCCTTTATAACTTTAAATAGCAAGAAAAAGCGTGCAAACTTGCACGCTTATAAAATTTAATTTAATTAATTTACTTTTGAATGTCTAGCCAATTTTTTGGCGTATTGTTATAAATTCTTTTCATGTCTTCTGGTGAATTACACTCAATTAACATATAATCGTTTGTCATGGTATAAATTTTATTTCCAGAAACAATATACACCTCTTTTTTGTCCTTAGACGGAGTAAGTTCATAGCTAGTTTTCTCTTTATTAACATACGCGTATACTCTTGCGTTTTTTTCTCTAGCAATTTGGCTTAATGCTTCTAGGAAGTAAAAGGGAGAAGTTTCCATTCTAATTGTATATTTTTTTCCTAAAGCATCAGACTCTACTGCTGATTTACTGTGAGCAAGTATATATCTTCTAGCTTCTTTAATTTCAGATAACAAATCCATATAACACCTCTAATAATTTATGTATATTATATATCAATGATTGTGTGCTGTCAATAGCCAATTTTTAAATTTTTATATCACACAGATTGAAAATTTATCATATATAGAGTTTGTGAAAGAATTTTTTGTCGGAGAAAGCAATGTATATCCTAAAATAAAGGGAATAAAAAACAATTCCTATTATCAAGGCTTGCTTCAAAATCTTTATTCTGGCGGAGATGGAGAAATGGCAAGCTTTTTTCAACTTACATATCAAAATTTCATATTATCTCCTTTTGGAAGTGAACATGCTTCTACTTTTGCACAACTTGCAGAAGAAGATTTATTGCACGCAAAACATTTGGCACAAGCAATTATAAGTCTTGGTGGAGATCCTGCATTTTGTAGCACGCAGGGGGTTTGGCTTAGTGGCAGAGTTGTAGATTACATAAAAGGCGTGAAACAAATGGTTGGCATAAACATAGAGGCTAAGGAAAAACTTGTTATAGATTATAAAACAACAATTTCAAAAATTGATGAAATTCAAATTAAAAGAATGTTAGAGGGAATATTGCAAGAGGAAGAAGAACATCTTTCTAAACTAAAAAGTATTTATAGAGCAATGCAATAAAAATAAGAAAATTGTAAAATATTACAAAATTTATATATATTTTTGTGTTTTTTGGTTAAAATGCATAAAAAACATTTATTTTTTAAAAATTTTTTAAAAAATTATAAATAATTAAAATAGCAAATAATGCTATTTTTTATTTTTTTTAAACAGATATAAATAAATTAAAAACAATTATTTTTAATTATTTTTTTATAAAAAACTTAATTATTTTTTATTTTTTAAAATCGATTTATAATGTGGCTTTAATGTCTAAGATTATTATATATAATAAAATAATATAAAAAAATTGTTAAAAATGTCGAATTTTGTTTGATAAAAAATATTCAAATAGTGTAAAATAAATAAGAATTTAACTGCCTAACAATGTTTTTATTAACAAAAGAATTTAGGAGATTTTATGGAAAAATTAAAATTTTGTTTGCTCGGTTTATCTTGCCTACTTGTAGGCTTTATTTTTACAGCGTGTGGGCAACCTAAAATAAGTTTTAATGATGATAGTTTAACTCTTCTTGTTGCAGAGGAGGTAAATCCGTTAGATTATATGGCTTTGGAAGGAACTGATGCAGAAAATGTTACATTTACATCAGGAAATTCTAACATTGTTTATATTACTCCAAGCAATACAATAGTTGGAAGAAATGCGGGCAAGTCAATAGTTTATGCTCAGGCGGGAGCTTCTTTTACTCAAATTTCAGTAACGGTAGAGGGCGAACCTGTTAAGCTTAGCACTCCGCTAGGTCTTGTTTATAACGATGGAAAACTATCTTGGCAAGAAGTTATAGAAAAGGTCAATGGGGAAATGTATGTTTGCGACAACTACGAACTTACATTAAGCCAAGGCGAAAATGTTACAACTATCCAAAATATAGTATCTAATAGTTATACTCTTACTCAGGCTGGAACATATACGGCAAGTGTTAAAGCTGTTGGGGGAGTTGGGTATACACCATCAGAAGCAAGTGAAAATTATACATTTTCCGCAGTTTTTGAAGTTCAAAATGTAAAATACGATGAAACAACTTCAACTCTTTCTTGGCAAGATAACATTAATACTTCAAACACGATTTATAAAATTATTAAAAATGGCGTATATTTAGACCAAACCATAACTAAGGGCGACCAAACTAATTTTGAAATGAAAATAGATTTAAATGGTGGCGAAAGTTTAAATTTACAAGTTGTATCTCAGGTGGACAAGTTTAATGCTGTTAGTGACCTATTAAAATTTTCAATGCTAGAAAGTGTTGTTATAAAAGTTGAAAATGGTGAAATAACTTGGGATAAGGTTATAGGGGCAGAAAGTTATGAAGTGTTTGTGGAAAATGTTTCAACTGCAACTTTAACATCTGAAATTATTAAACAAACATCTTATAGTATACAAGGCAAAAGTGCTGGCGAATATAGAATTTATGTTAAAGCAAAATCGGGAGAAGCAACAACATTTGAAAGTAAAAGTTCAAATATTTTAAATGTTACAAAACTTCCAGTTGCAAATATTAGCTTTAACTATGATACACAAATGTTTGCAGTAACAAACAGCCAAACTTATTCTCCGGTTATTACTGTCACAAATACTCGCACAGGAGAAAGTGAAAATTTGCAAAGTTCTTCCTTTACATTCAATAAATTAGACGCAGATATATATTTAGTTTCAGCTTATTTTAAAGCTACCAACAATAACGAAATTAATGGAGATATTGGTGATGAGTATAAAATAGCAAATCTTGGAACGGCTACACTTTCTCATAGCTATGTAGATGGAATTAGCGAATTAAAATTTGATAGTATTTTAAACACTAAAAATTTTGTAGTATACAAACAATATGAAGATAATTCTTTTGTAGAGATAGGTAGCTATGAAGCAACAGGTCAAGGCGAAGAGATTTTAAATTTAGGTAGTGGGCTTTTTAACGACGCTGGAATGTACACTTTAAAAGTAGAAGCTAAAAATTCTGGTTCGCAAAACGAAATTTACCTTACATCTTCAATGAATATAAATGTAGAGCGTTTACCACTCGTAGAAAATATTCAAGTTAACGAAAATACAATATCTTGGAATGAAGTTCCTAATGCTAGCGGATATGAATATTATTTTGAAGTATATGGCTCAGACAAAGCTGTAACTAGCATATTTACAACAACAGCTACTAGCGTAGGAATACCTTCAAATCTTGGATATGGTGAATATAGCTTTAAAGTAAGAGCTCTTGGCAACAATAAAACCGTTTTAGACACAATTAATTTTGCTTCTAGTGAAAAGATAACTGTTTATGCAAGTTTACTTGCTCCATCTTTAACTTTTGATAGAGCTACCCAAGTTATAACTTTGCTTCCACAGGATACAATAGACGGCACAACCTACGAACTTAAATTTTACAGTGTAGATGGTAGACTTCAATTTACAGAAAGTGTGCTTGCAGATGGAAAAATTGAAAGGGGAGTAGCTGAATATTTAGCAAATGCTGGTGTTTATAAGGCGACAGCGCAGGCATTAAATGCTAATCCACTTGTTAACAATTCAAACATCTATGAAATTCATATTGAAAAGTTAGTTACACCAAGTAAAATAAAAGTTCAGGGTGGAATAGTTAGCACAGCAGATGCTAGTTTTAATGGCAACACAGCTGTTCTTGGCAGTGCGCCTATAATTGTAAAAATAAACGGCGAGGAAGTTAACACTCTTTCTCAGCAAGATAGCGAGTTTGAAATTGAAGTTTGCTATCAATCGGAAGAATATAAAATAGAAAACGGAATTAAAACTTATTATTTAAACAGTAACTTCCAAACATTTAATATACAAAGGCTTGCAACTCCTGCAAATCTTCACTATGATTTCATTGAAAATAGATTGGTTTGGGATAGCGTTGAAAATGTAGATAACTACAATGTTTATATTGATAATATTATAGTTGCAGAAGTAACAGATAATTATTATAGTTATGAATCGTCACAAGCTTTTAAAGCAAAGGTTTGTGCATTTAAGGAAGATATTTCTTCTATTGGAGTGGGGGAAGTAGGATATATAACCTCTTATGTCAGCCCAGAAATTTCAATTTTAAAAGCGGACACCATAACAGGATTAAAGCTTGATATTGGTGAAAACTTAACACTTTCTTGGCAAAATGTTAGCAATGTGCAAGGTGTTAGTTATAAAGTTTTAGTAGATGGCTTGGAAGTAGGCGAAACGGTTGAAGATTTTTATGAGTTATCATCGGATTTTAGTCAAGTTAAGTTATACACATTATCTGTTTATGCTAGTGGTACAAGTTTCTTAGATGGCGAAAGTGCTAGCATAACTTTGCAAAAACTTGCATTGCCTACAACTCTTGTTAAAGAAGCTGGAAAAGATATATATCATTTAGACCTTATTAATGGCTCGCAAAGTTTTAGTGTTAACGGAGTGCAAAGCGAAAATATAAGTTTAGAAGATTTAACAGCAGAGCAAGGGGAAGTAAGTAAATTAATTAAATTTAATGCAATATCGTCTGACGATGTTAGTGATGGCAAATATTATCTTTCAAGTGATGAAGCTGAATTTAAGTTTGCGCGTTTCAGTGCTCCTACAAATCTAAACTACAATTTAGGGAACATAAGTTGGAATCAAGTAGATAACGCAAAATACTTAGTTGAACTTTGGAATTCTCAAGGAACAAGAACGCAAGAAACTTTAACAAATACGCTTTTAGTTTCTGAAATTGATACTTTCTCGTTTAAAGTTAAAGCTTGTAGCATTGATGATATTGATAGTGTTACAAACGAAAACACAGTAATGTTAGATTCTGTTTATTCTGAGGCTTTTGAAGTAGCAAAAGAAAATGCAGTACAAAACTTAAAACTTGAAGTTAAAGATGGTAAAGTTGTAATATCTTTTACATGGCAATCTAAATTATCCAACACACCTAATTTTGAAATTTTACTTGATGGCATAAAAGAAAATTCAGAGCCAACTTTACAAGAAAATATATATTCATATACTTTTAGCCAAACTTTTGAAGAAGTAAAAACTTATTCAATAGCTGTTAAGGTAAGTGGAGATAACTTTATAACATCAGAACAAACTATTATTTATGCAGAAAGGTTGATGGCTCCTAAAACGGCAAGTGTAATAAATGGAATTTTTGAAATTTCAAAGGAAGTAAGTGCGGGTGTTAGTGGAATTTCTATAAATGGAGAAATAAAAAATAGTTTAGATTTAAACACTTTAACATCAAATACAGATTTAGAAATTAATGTAAAATATGTAGCGCTCGACACAGCTTTAATTACTAATGGATATTATTATCTAGATAGTAGTATAACAGTATTTAAAGCATATAAATTAACAACTCCAAATATGGTCAGCGTTGGCGGTGGTTATATTACATGGAACTCAAATGCTAGTGCAAAAAGCTATACTTTAAAGATAACAAATACAGATAATGAAGAATTTTTAATTGAAGATTTACTAGATACAAAGTTATCTGTTAAAGATGAACGACTTTTAAACTTTATTACAGATATAGGCAATTACAGTGTTCAAGTTAGATACATAGTTTCAGACACAAATAGTTTAACACCTTATGTAAAAACGGAAAATTCTCCTGTTGCCAATGTTAGTTCAGATTATAGTGCCGTCTATACATTAACAAAGTTAGATACCGTTAAAAATCTTGCTATTAATGTTGATAGTGACGACCCAGAACAAAAAGAGGTTACAGTTTCATGGCAGGCAGTAAGTGGAGCAACAAGTTATACAATTTATATCAACAATGTAGTTCAATCTGAAATTGAAGCTACAAGTATTGCATTTATAGATGAACTTTCTGCAAGTGGTGATTACACTATTTCAGTTAGAGCAAACGGAGATGACAAAATTAGTTCAGAGCTTGAAAGCATATCCTTTACAAGACTTGCACCTGTAACAACAGGTAGTATAGATAAAAATGCGTATGCAACTTGGTCTAAATTAGATACAAATCCTTATTATATTGTAATGTTTGTAGATTCTACAAAAGAAATATTCTATCAGGGCGATGTTTTAGATAATTTTATAGACTTTTCTTCAAATGAAAATTTAAATAATTATGCAGGTGGCATAGTAAACTTTAAAGTTTTAGTTAAAGGAAATGGAAGTACAACACTTTCTAGTGCATATTATTTCTTTGATGCAACTAAGCTTACTACTCCAAACCTTGTTGTAAATGCAGATAGTTTATATATTGAAGAGCAAGGAATAGCTCCTGAAAATAGTTATAACTTTAAATTAACTATTCAAATGTCAAATAATGACAGAATAGAATTAGTGTATAATAACTATGCAAGTTACCAAGAATTTGTTTATCCAGATTATTTACCAGCGGGTGAAATAACATTTACTGCTCAGGCAGTTTCAGAACTTAGCAATGTGCTTTCTTCAAATGAAGTTAGTGTTACAAAAACAAGATTAGATACAATAACAAATCATAAGTTCTATCGAGAAACATTGACGGCGGAGCAAGAGGCAACTTACACAAGCGATGACACAGTAGAGTATTTAAGTGATAAAATTTATATCACATTCAATCCAGCTTTAAATGCCACAAGCTACACCTTAAATGTTTTAAATTCAACATATAGTGCAAATATTGGCCTTGAAAATTCAAGAATAGATTTAACAGGCGAACTAGACAACGCTTTGGGTTCAAACTTTACAATTAAAGTTGTTTCTATGGCTACTGACGATAGCAATTATATAAATTCTGTACCATACTATATTAGAGGACAAAGGCTATCTCAACTTTCAGCTGGCGGATTTATAACGCGCGAAGGAAAAGTTACTTGGGTAGATAACCAAATCAATGTAAGCCATTATTTAATTAAAGTGTCAGAAATTGAAGGCACTGAGTGGGGATATTGGCAAAGTGTTAACGGCGGAGTAAGGGTAGCAAATCTTAATGGCTTAGATTCAGGTGTTAAAGCATACAACATAAAGGCACTTGGAAATATTACAGAAAGCGGAATTTCTGAAAATGTTATTTTAGATAGTAAATATTTAACCAATGCACAATCTTTTACAAAACTTGAAAAGCCAAATGCTACTGTATATAACGGCTTTTTAGCTACAAACAAAATTGAAGGTGCAACCTCTTATCATGTTATAGTAGATGGAAAAACTTATTTGTTAGAAGACCACTCCTATATGGTAAGTGGCACAGAGCTAGAAGGTCAGTTTATTGGATATAATGAGGGTATGGCTAGCTCTCTTGAAGCAGGAAAATTATATGAAGCTCAAATTCAAGCAAGAGGACAAAGCACAGAAATTTACTCTGACTATTCAGATGTTATATACATAAAAATTTTACCTAATGTTAACACATCAACGAATGATGTTAAACTTACATTAGATCCAAGTGGTGACCTTACAAAAACAAAGCTTACATTTAAACTTGCCGACCAAAATAATGGAGTTGTTGTATCTTTTGAAAAATTTGACGGAATGTTCTTATATTCAGGTTTTGTGCTTTACAATTACAGTGGAGAATACGACGAATACTATCAAATAGAAAGGTCAAGTATTCATGAATATATGGAAAATGCTACGATTAGAGTGGCATCGAAAGGAAGCAGTAGTTTAGAAACAGGTAATTTCTACTATTTGAATTCGGCATTCTCACAAGGTTACGAATTAAAGAAATTAGATGAGCCAACAAATGTTAGGATTGCAGATGGTAAAATTGTTTGGGACGCTGTTGAAAGCGCAAGCGGTTACTATGTTTATATTAATAGAAATCAATATTATGTAGGTAGTGAATACGAAATGTTCACCTCAACCTCATTAGCTCTTCCAGAGAAATATGGTAGCGCTAGCAATAACACAATTTATTCAATTGGTGTTGTTGCTGTTAGTGCTACAACAGATTATATTTCTAGCCATTGGTATAATAACGAAACAGACTTGGAAGGGGGATATTATAAAGAAGATATAATCTTACCACATGCACCAGATGATATAGACTTAGTTGACGGAAGTCTTGTTTGGTCTGATGGATTAAGCGGACTTGACGGCGTTGATACAGGAAACATTCTTTCAATAGGCTTAAGCCTAAATAAAATATTAAATTCGCCAATTTTAATATTATATAATACAGGTGGATTAACAGAATTTAATCTTCAATTTGAAATTCCAAGCATAGAACTTCGTTTCACAGATGTTGTAACAGGCAAAATATACGATATACTACTAGAATCTAAAAGAACGGACAACGAAGACGGGACTATCACATTAGACCTTGAATATATAGAATTAATTTCTGTATCAAGTGAACAAATCCAAAAGATTAAAGATTTAAAACAATTAATAGTTGATAATGGTTCTCTATTAGGCATTACAGAAGATAGCGAAATTGTTAAGACATTGGACGCCTTAATTGTTCTATTAGAACAAAGGCTAGAAGAAATATCAGGTTGGCCAAGCATTAATACTTTCTTTGAAGAATTAAAGGGAGCAAATAACATTCCAGCTGGAAGATATTATTTACAAATCCGTCAAGTTGGAGTAAACACATTCTTAAATTCAAACTTCACTTCAAAGAGAGAAATATATATTCCTGAATCTCCATACAATGCAACAATAGAAGCACCAGAAACACAAGATGGTGAAAAACAGTTCTATCTTAGCTGGGATAATGTTACAATAAATTCAAATGTAACTTATAATGCAGAAAATAAATATCTAATTGTGGCAGAAAACAGTTTAGGTGAAAGAAGAATTGTGGCAAGAGTAAATGAAACAGCAGAAACTTCTGCTGGAAATAATAGAACGCGCATTAATTTAACAACTCTTGTAAATGATGGAACTTTGACCTCAGATGATGTTAAAATTTTTGTTGTAGTTGCAGGCGATAGTACAAGTTCGCTAATTGGATTAAAATCAACAGAGCTAAATATTCAAATTCTTCCAGAAGTTACACCTTTCATGGAAGACGGATATTTAAGTTGGAACACACTTGCTTCTGCTTACGGCATACAAATTATTGCTACAAATCAATCTCACATAATAAATGAAACAATACTCCTTTCAGACTCATCAAGAAGATGGGCTGGCGATGGTATGATAGCTGGAACAGTTTATTCAACTTCAATAAGAGCTGTTGGCGAAGTTTATATATCAAGTGAAAATGGAGTTAAAACATTTATTATTTCAGGTAAAAAAGTAGATTTCTCACTACATAAACTTTCATCACCAAATGTAAGTGTCAATACAAACGGAATATTTAATTGGACAACGGTTATTGGAAATGTTAGTGGCTATATTGTAGATGTAAACGGAGAAGAGGTTAGTTTAACAGCTGACACAACAAGCTACGAAAGCACTTTTGCAGGATACAACCTATATCAATTCCGTGCAAAAGGCGACACTTGCCCAATCATTACAGAAAATGAGGAGGGAGAAGCTGTCAATAACACATACTATATTAATTCTCTTCCTAACAAGCAAGAGGGAAAGGATTATTATGGAACTTATGGTGTTGTGCTTCCTGAAGTTTCTGAAATATTCATTGAAGAAGGTAATTTAAAGTGGGAAACAATAGTCTTAAACTTCTATAATTTGAATAGTATAGCTGACCAAGATAACTATAAACAAGCAATAGTATATAAGCTTGTAATTGGACAAAATGTATATTATATTAACCAAGAAGAATATCAAGATATCAATGGAAGATATGTAACATTTGGCAATTTTGATGATTTATCTGCTGGCACTTATGAAATGTCTTTACAAGCATTTATATATTGGACACCAAAAAGTTCTTCAACATCATTGCCTAATTTAATTGCAAGTTTTACAAACAATGCAGAAAATAGAAATGACTATTTTGCACTACTTGGCTCTAAGAAAACAACAGAAACAGGGGTTATTTCTAAGGCTAAATCTATTACAGCAGATATGTATGTAGGAAGCGGACTTGCAATAGAAAATGGTATGTTGGTTTGGGATTTCGTTACAGAAACAACAGACGGAGTAAAACACTTAGATTACATTTTAACATTTGCAACAGATGAAAACTTTACTCAAAACAGAGTAATAGTAAATGCAACATTTAATGAAAGTGACCTATATGCTAAATGGTGGGACGAAGTTTTAAGAGACGGACTTGAATATTATGTAAAAGTTAAGGTTAATGGAAAAACTTCTTACTTAAATTCAAGTGATAACTTTTATGCAGACAGTGCTTCTAGCCCTGTTGTATTAAGAAAGGTTGGCACTTTAAGGTTTGCCGATATGCTTGTAAATGAGGGCGTTTATCCTTATGGAGATGAAGATTATGGCAACTATATTAGGGTTGAATTGAATAGTGCTTCACTTCAAGCTTTATCAGCAAATTACAATTTTGGCTTTGAATTAAGATACAGACCAATAGGTTCTTCCGATGACACGGCTTGGAACTCATACAATTTTGGAAAACTTGATTACGAGCAGGGGGAAGATAACAATGTTATATACACATTGAATATTGAGGAAACTAATGCTCCAACTTCGTTTGAATATCAAGTGCAATTAACACTTCTTGATAACTCTAATATCAAATGGTTAAAATCTAATTGGTCACAAAAAGACAACTTTAATACTCCTGACCCTGTTGAAGCAGTAATTTTTGACGAAGAGCGACAAGAATTCTATTGGAAAGATGAACTTATACCTGAAAGCTCAACTTACTACGGTTATATAGTGTTAGATGAACTTTTAGATAACGATGGCAATGTGATAAAGAGTTATAAATTCATTATTCCATCAGGAAATCACACAGGAGATTATAGTTCACTAATTGGAATGGAAAGGTATGTATATTATGCTCCGTTTGAGATAGGAACACACAGAATTTCTGTAAGAAAAACTCCGGATAATCAAGGTGCACTTGTATCTTCTGAAACATATTATAGTGAAAACGGAGAAGAGTTCACGCTTTACGATTTTAACTTATTTGAAGTTGATGCATTAAATACAGGTGACCACGGAAATTCTACTAATCCTTATCTGATTTCAAATGAACAAGATTTCTTAAATATAAGTTTGCGTGCAACTAAATATTCTTACATGACATCTTATGAAAATGAAAATGGTGAAAATATTAGCACAGAACAAACATATTCTTTCCGTCAAACTGCTGATATAAATATAACTGACACTATTTCTGGATACTTTATAAATAACTTTAAAAATATTTATAACGGAGGCGGATATAAATTAACTTATATATTAAGTGATGCTAGCTCGAATGCAAGTCTATTCTATATAATTGGTGAAAACGGAATTGTAAGAGATTTAAGATTAAATGTAACTTTAAGACCAAGCAATTCTACAATAATGTTTGCGTCACTTGCTCAAAACAATAGCGGAAGAATTTCTAATTGCGTACTTGAAAGTGTAAATATAATTTCAAATAGTGCTTCTATAAACTATGCAGGTTTTGTTTATACCAATAATGGCAGACTTGAAAACCTTATCTCGCTTGCACCATTTACTGCAAATAATGTAGCAAATGCGTCTGGAATAGTATATTCAAATTCAAGGACGGCGGAAGTTTACGGTTGTGGTAATATAGGAAACATTACTTTAAACGGAACAAATTTAGCTCAAAAAATTGCAGGTATAGCAATATCTAACTCAGGCACAATAAATGAGTGCTATAACAAAGGAATATTAATTATTAGTTCAAATGTGTCCGAAGTTCAGTTAGGCGGAATTGTTGCTCAAAATGCGGTTAACTCTACAATTTCAAACACATATAATGTTGGAGAGATAATATTAGAAGGAACTCATAGCGATGTTTCACTTGGCGGAATTGTTGGGTACTCTTCAACAAACAATATTACTAATAGTTATGTAACTTGTGTAATAACTTCAACATCTGGAATTAGCGACAAAACATCTTATGGTGCTATTATAGGAAGATTCCAAGGCTCAATTTCAGAAAGAAACAACTATTACTTACAAGGTTCTACATCAGCAATAGGAAATTCAAGTTCACTAATTTTTGCTAAGGCTTATACATCATCACAGATGAGAAATCAAAACTTTATTTCTGAATTAAATGTAGGAAGTTCTGCTTTTATTCAAGACAGTAATCTAACAAATGGTGGATATCCAATATTTGCTTGGGAAACTTTGGAGGATTTACTTTACAATAATTTGGATTAAATTTATAATTAATTGAATAATATTATGTTTAGGGGGCGTAAAAGCCCCCAAAAACAAACTTTAAGGGTAGCTATGAAAAAATTATCAATTTTACTTGTTTTAATTTGTGCAGTGTGCTTACTTGGCGGTTGTGCAAGCGTAGATTATCAACTAATAATAAATGCAAACGGGGTTATAACTGAAAGGTTATATCTTCCACTAAACAAACAATTTTTTATAGATGCGGGTGCAAGCGAACTTCAATTTAATGAACTTAGGCAAGAACTTTTATTGCGTGCAAGAGCAGAAAGTAATTCTGAAATTATAGCTTTTGAAAATAAAGTTGATGAAGATGCTTCAATTGAAGAAGAGAATAAAGAGATATTAAAGAGTAGCGTTAGTGCAAAACAACAATATAATGATGAATATGTTGTTATAGAAATGAACTTTTTAAATTCAAGCGTAAGAAATTATTTTTATAATATAGATGAAAGTAATTCTAGCAGTAATGTAAAAGAAGAAAAAGGCTTTTTAACTACAAAAACTATAACAACAGGAAAAACAAAATTTGCAAGCACTGTATCTGGGAAGCCAATAACTCAGTATTATAGAGAAGTGTTTGAAACTTTAGTTTTAAAATATATGCCATTAGAAGTATATAACCAACTACCTGAGGCTTCCTACACTTACACCTATGTTACACCAGTATCTAGGTTAAAAAGTGATGCCGATAAAATAGAAGTTCAAAATGGCTATTATATGCACACTTGGAATATAGATGAAAACCAAACAGAAAAAATAATATCGTTGTATATTACAAGTGCCAGAACAGAAATTTGGTATGCACTCATTTTAGGAATATCTCTTTTAGCCTGTGGAACTATGTTTTTAATTTATTTTATTAAAAATAAAAAAAATAAACAAAAAACAGTTTAAAAAATATAAAAAAGAAAAATAATACTAATATGAAAAAATTAGTATTATTTTTTTTAATGCTTGTTTTAACAATAAATATTTTTGCTTTTTCTGTTGAAGCACAAGAAAATAAAAGTGTTTTATTAAAAGAAATAAATATAGTTCCTATAAGCATTATTAGTTCAAAAAGCAATAATTTTTTATATGAAGTAAATGGAAATGATTGCATTAAAGTGCTTAATTTTTCTGTTGAAAATAATTTTAAAAAAATAAATTTAATTAATAGCGAAAATTATTTAATTAAAGATAATAATTATAATTTTAAATTACAAAATTATGTTATAAATACTAATAGTTATCTACAAGAAAATATTATTTTAAATATGACAAATAATTTTAAATTTGGAGATTTACAATATGAAGTAAAGGTTACAAATGAGCCAATAATTTTAAAAATAAACAAAAAATTGAGTGATGAAAATAAAAATTTTCAAATAGAATTTAATAATATAAATCTTTCTTCTGGTGGAATATCCTTAAAAATAACACTTTGTTTTGAAGTTTTATAAAAAGTATGCTTTTTTATTTTATTTTTTTTAAAAAATATGTTAAATTATTATCAAGGGTTAAGCGAATGAAAAGAAAATTTCTCTTTTATATTTGTAGTTTAATGTTAGTTTTAGGGTTGACTTTTGGTATGGCCTTTATTTCCCATGCGTCTGCAAGTGCACAGCAAATACAACAAGAAGAACAAGTTTTAAGTAACGGCTTAGAAAACCAAGATGAAGATACAACAACCGAAGGTGAAGTAGAACTTGCGTTATATTGGGCAAGTAGTCCTGAAACAGAACCTGTGTTTGTAGCACCAGAATCTGGCAACTATTACGAGTTTGTCTATAACATGACAGATGTCTTTGAATTAAGAGTGTATTCTCAATTAGATAGCACAGATAAAGTTCAATTTTATTATTATAAAGATGGAAACTATAAATACATAGAAATTCCTAATGAAGAAAATTTGCGTTCAATAGATATAAGTAGTCTTTTAAAGTCGGTTGGAACATATAAATTTTTTGCAAAAGTAAACAATAATTTAATTGGAGAAAATAATATCTATACTATAAATATAACTAGTTCTCCCGAGACTTCATTAAATATAGGCATAACCTATGAAGAAATAATAGGTGAAGCTGGAACTATGAATTCTTATAGATTAATTTTAACCAATACAGGAAGTAACAATTCTGGTTATAATTTAGATAACCTTACAATATTATGGTATATTGTGGAAGGTGATAACTCTTATTTAGTTCGTTCTGGTAATTATGTTACATACACACCTGAAAGTGAGGGAAGATTTACAATTAAGGCAGATGTACTTTCAAACGGAGTAAGTATTCTTGGTGGAACGCGTGCCCCCGAAGTTGAAATTTTAGCTAGAAGTAACAATTCAGCTAATGTGCTTATGTATGTGTTAATTGTTGTAGGTGTATTAACGGTTGGGCTTGTAATAAGCATTGTAATTAAAGTTAAAAGCGAAAAGGTTTGGTAAAAAGTTTTTTAGGTTTTAAACTATTAAAACGCACGACAAAAAGTTTTCACAAATCTTTTTTGTTTTGCTTTATCCATAAAATTAAAAAATTTATTTATTAAAAAATATTTAAACATTTTGTATGTTTGCTGTGCTTATTTTTTAAAAGTGCTAATTATCTAATGCTTAAAAGTCTTCTTTAGAAGACTTTTTTATTTGCAATTAACAAATTTGCTCTTTTATGAGTAATTTATAATATGATAACCTATAAACTATATGAGCCTATGAAAGAGCATTTATCTTTTGCGTGTGGAGGTAATGCTAAATTTTTTGTTGAACCAAAAAATACTGAGGAATTAATAAAAGTTATTAAAGATTGCAAAAAACTTAAACGAAAATATTTTATGTTAGGCAATGGCACTAACACGCTTTGTCCTGACGAGGGATATAACGGGGTTGTGATATCTACAAAAAAATTTCAAAATGTTTTGCTTACAAAATATAATGATAAGGTTTTTATTGCTGTTGACGCAGGTGTTAGCTTATTTAAATTAAACAAACTTTTAGCCGACCTTGGAATAGACGGTTTAGAGTGGAGCTATGGAATACCTGGGAGCATAGGCGGATCTGTGTTTATGAATGCGGGAGCCTATGGAAGTGAAATTTTTGATTTTATAGATTTTGTTGAAGTATACTATCGTGGAAAGACTAAAAAGCTAAAAAAAGAGCAAATTAATTTTAGTTATAGAAATGGAGGGTTAAAAGGCAAAGTTATTTTAAAGGTTGGGTTAAAATTAATAAGTAGAATGCCACAACCTGTAAGAGAAAAACAATTGTTTTACATGAAAAAGAGAATAGAAAGCCAACCTCTTAACTATCCAAGTGCTGGTAGCGTTTTTAAAAGACAAGATAAAATTATTCCTGCTGAAATTATTGACAAACTTGGGCTTAAAGGTGCTATAATTGGGGGAGCAAAAGTTTCTGAAAAGCATGCGGGGTTTATTGTGAATGTGGGTAGTGCTACTACTAAAAATATCATTGAACTTATGGAAAAGATTGAAGAAAAAGTGCTTTTAGAAAATAAAGTAAAATTAGAAAGAGAAATAATTGTAATGAAATAGCCTTTAAAGGCTATATAGGACAAGCTAAAAAGGAGATATCAATGCTTTTGTACGGAGATTACCATACACACACTATATATAGTCATGGCAAAGGAGACATTATAGATAATGCACGCGTAGCAAGTAAAAAAGGTTTAAAACAACTAGCTATAACAGACCATGGCTTTGACCATAAACTCTATAATGTAGATAGAAATAAACTTCCAGAAATGAAAGAAAAGATAAAGCAGGCGGAAAAAGAGACGGGGCTAGATATATTTTTAGGAATAGAAGCTAATTTTGTTTCACTAGATGGCAAAATTGATGTTTTGCCAAGTGATATGGAATATTTGGAAATTATAAATCTTGGTTTTCATAGATTCGTTAAAAGTGGGGTAAAGGATAAATTTTCTTTATTTTATCCAAATATACTTCATGTAAAAACAAAAAGTCAGATTAAAAAAAATACTGATATGATTATTAAAGCATTAGATAAATATCCTATAAACACATTAGTTCACTTAAATTACGGCTTTGAAGTAGATATAGCTCGCCTTGCGCCTATTGTTAAAGAAAAGGGTACGGCTATTGAAATAAATGGAAGAAAAAATTGTTTAACAGACAAAGAAATATTGCTTTTAGCAGAAAAAGGCGTTAAAATGATATTGAATAGTGACGCACATTTGCCAGAGAAAGTTGGCGAAGTTAATACTAGTTTAAATATTGTGGAACGCTTAAATCTTCCACATGAATTAATTGTGAACTTAGATAAGAATTTTTTAGTTAAAAAGAGGAAATAATGAGTTTTTCAAGAGATGCTAAACTTCAAATATTGGCGTTAGAACCACCCACAGATTGCTGTGGGCTAGCTCTTTTATGCGGGCTATTTCATGCATCTGGCGAAATTGAAATAAATTCGGGGAAAAAACGAGCCTATATTTTAACTGACATACAAGAAATATATAGCTTTATAAATAAAATTTTTCATAACCTTTATGGCGACTTTATGGAGCTTGACATTGAAGATGACTATAAAATAAACAAAACTGTTTATTATAGAATTTCATTGCCAGAAGATAGTACTGACAAAATTTTAAAGGACTTAGGCTTTATAAATTCAGAGGGAACAATAAATTTTAATGGAGATATCGACGAGTATATTATAAAAAGCGACTGTTGTAAAAAGAGCTTTATTCAAGGAGCTTTCTTAGGTTCGGCTACTTCTAGCATAAGGTTAAGCGAAGAGGCGTCTAAAAAGACAAATACAGGCTATCATATAGAATTTACTTCTCACAGTCATAATTTTTTACAGGGGCTAAGTGAACTTTTAGCTGGGTTTAATATATTCCCTAAATTAGTACAAAGAAAAAACTTGTTTGTTTTGTATTTAAAAGATGCTAGTCAAGTGTCAGATTTGTTGGCACTTGTTGGAGCGTACAACTCTGTTTTAGAACTACAAAACGAGCTTGCCGTAAGAGAATTAAGGAATAAAGTAAATAGGCAAACTAATTGTTTAAATGCCAACATTTCAAAAACTGTTGAGGCAAGCTTAAAGCAATTAGATGCAATTAATGTTATAGAAAATACAATAGGTTTAGATTCTCTTCCTTCTGATCTACAAGAGGTTGCACTATTAAGGCTTGCAAACACAGAAGAGAGTTTAGACGAACTTTTAAAGCTTTCTAAAATTAAACTTACTAAGAGCGGGCTTAATCATAGATTTAGAAAAATAATAAAACTTGCAAAGGAATTGGAGGAATAATGGAGGAAAAATTTGTACACTTACATGTGCATACAGAATTTAGTTTATTAGACGGTGCGGCTAAAATTAAGCAACTTGTGGCGTTATCAGCCGAGCGTGGAAATAAAGCCGTTGCTATAACAGACCACGGCAACATGTATGGCACACTCCAATTTTACACAGAATGTTTATCTCATGGGATAAAGCCTATTATAGGTTCTGAATTTTATGTTTGTGATGACCATAAACAACGAGGCGGAAAGCCTATTTTAAACCATTTAATTCTTCTTGCAAAAAATAATGAAGGGTATAAAAATTTACTTAAATTAAGTTCTATATCATTTGTGGACGGCTTTTACTATAAGCCAAGAATAGACTATAATTTATTAGAACAATATCACGAAGGGATTATTTGTTTAAGTGCGTGTTTAGCGGGAAGTATTCCACAATTAATATTGCAAAACAGGCTTGAAGATGCAGAAAAACTTGCTCTTAGACTAAAAAATCTGTTTGGTGATGATTTTTATTTAGAAATTCAAAATCATGGAATAGAAGAACAAAAGCTTGTTATGGTAGAGCTTGCTAAAATGAGTAAAAAGCTTGGAATAAAACTTGTTGCAACAAACGATGTACATTACATAAACAAAGAAGATGCAGAAATGCAAGATGTTTTAATGTGCGTGCAAATGGGTAAACAAATAGATGATCCAGATAGGCTTAAATTTAAAACACAAGAATTTTATTTAAAAACTTATGAAGAAATGGCACTAGCTTTTCAAGGGTACGAAGAGGCACTTGAAAATACTCTTGAAATAGCTGATAAATGTGATGTTGTGATAAAAAGTAAGCTTCATGGTGAGTTAGGCCTTGAAGAAAAGTATGTTCTTCCAGCATCTAAAAACTACATACCACAATACCAGCCCGAAAATGGCATGGGCTGTTTTGAATTTTTAAAAGATATGACTTACAAGGGCTTGTATAAAAAATATAAGAATGTCACTCCTGAAATTTTGGAGAGAGCGGAAAGTGAGCTAACCATTATTCGCGATTTAGGCTTTGTAGAATATTTCTTAGTTGTGTGGGATTACATAAATTATGCGCGTAATCATGATATACCTGTTGGGCCGGGTAGAGGTTCAGGAGCAGGAAGTATAGTTGCCTATGCTACAAGCATTACGCTTATAGACCCGCTAAAATATGATTTAATTTTTGAAAGATTTATTCATAAAGAGCGTGTATCCATGCCCGATTTTGATGTGGACTTCGATTACGATAGGCGTGGTGAAGTTATAGAATATGTTAGAAGAAAATACACAAGTTCCAATGTGGCACTAATTGTAACTTTTGGTACTATGGCAGCAAAAAATGCACTTAGAGATGTTGCAAGAGTTCTAAGAATGCCATATTCCGAAGTGGATAAAATATCAAAGGAAATACCAGATAAGCTACCTGAGGGCATTAAAAAGCCACCTGTTTTAAAATATTATTTTGGAGTTACGGGCAAGCCTGAAAACGATAAATATATTATTCCAGCATTAAAAAAGATGTATGATGAAGACCCATTTTTAAAGCGAATTGTAGACATGGCTGTAAAGCTTGAAGGTTTTCCAAGAAATACTTCTACTCATGCTGCGGGTGTATTAATAGCACCAGATAGAGTTGATAACTTTGTTCCTCTTTCAAGAAATGGCGAAGATATTACAACGCAATATAATATGATAGAGCTTGAACAACTTGGTCTATTAAAAATGGACTTTTTAGGTCTTAGAACGCTAACTGATATAGATAAAGCAATAAAGTATGTTGAAAAAATTCATGGAGTAAAAATAGATTTTTATGATATGGATTATGATGACCCAAAGGTCTATGAACTTATAAGTTCAGGCGATACAGATGCTATATTTCAATTAGAAAGTTCTGGTATGAAAAAGTTCATGAAAGAATTAAAGCCAGACTGTTTGGAAGATATTATAGCTGGGGTTTCTCTATATCGTCCAGGACCTATGGATTCAATTCCAAGATATGTTAAAAACAAACAAAATCCAGATAAAATTGTTTATGCACACCCATGCTTAGAGCCAATTTTAAATGTGACATACGGCTGTATTGTATATCAAGAACAAGTTATGAAAGTATTGCAAGTAATGGGCGGATATACAATGGGACAAGCTGACAATGTGCGAAGAATTATGGGCAAGAAGAAAGTTGAAAAAATGGCTTATGAAAGGGAAAAATTTATTAATGGTTGGAAAGACCCAACAGGTAAAAATGATATCCCCGGAGCTGTTAAGCTTGGCGTTCCAAAAGAAGTTGCAGAACAGGTGTTCTCGGAAATGGAAAGTTTCGCTAGTTATGCCTTTAATAAGTCACATGCTGCAGCTTATGCTCATCTTTCTTATCAGACTGCATATCTTAGATGTTACTATGAAATAGAATTTTTGACGGCGGTTTTAAATAACAGAATAACAAACTCAGACGAAATTAAAAAGTATGTAACATACACAAGAAAACAAGGACATGAAGTTTATCCGCCAGATATAAATAAAAGCGAAACATATTTTAGTGTTGAAAATGGCAATTTAAGGTTTGGTCTTGGGGCGCTAAAAAATGTGGGTGTGCAACTTATGGATGAAGTTATTGCAGAAAGAACTAATAACGGTCCTTTTAAAAATTTTGATGACTTTATAAACAGGGTAAGCCCGCAAGCACTTAACAAGAGATGTATAGAATCTTTAATTTTAAGTGGTGCGTTTGATTGTTTTGGAAAAAGTCGTTCTCAGCTTATGGCGGTGTATGAAATTGCTATCGATAAGGTTAGTAAAGATAGAAAGTCTAAGGCAAAAGGGCAATTTTCTTTGTTTGACAATATGGAAATAAAGTTGCAAGACGAAACTCAGTATCCTGATATAAGAGAGTTCAATAGAGAAACAAGGCTTAAATTTGAAAAGGATATATTAGGGGTTTATATTTCTGGTCACCCATTAGAAGAATATATGGATAAATACAATGACTTTTCTTTAACTTCAGATATGTTACAGCCAGAAGAAATTGATGAAGAAGATGAAATAAAATATATTTATAATGTTAAAGATGGCACGGCTGTTACTTGTGGTGGAATTCTTAGCAAAATAAAAAAGCATGTTACAAAAGCTGATAAAAAAGAAATGGCTATTATAACACTTGAAGATATTTATGGAACAATAGATATAATGGCTTTTCCTAAGGTTTATAGCAAATACAAGGATATTTTAAAAGAAGACGACCTCTTTACTATATCTGGCAGAATATCTATGCGTGATGGTGAAGCACCCATTGTAATGGCGGAAAGTTTTGTAAAATGGTCTGCCCCAGCTGTTAAGGAAGAACAAAAAAATCAAAAGCTTTGTTTAAAGTTTGATATGCAAAATAAAGTGCTTTATGATAAAGTTTATGATACCCTTTTAAATTATAAAGGGGAAGCAGAAGTTTTTTCTAAATGTACAAGCACAGATAAAAAGTATAAAATGCCTTTAAAGGTAAATATTGTAAATCATTTAATAAACGAACTTAACGGACTTATCGGTGAAGAAAATGTTATAGTGGTAGGAGAAGAAAAATGAAAGTTGGTATTTTAGTGAGTGGTGGAGATGCCCCAGGCATGAATTATGTTGTTTATGATATTTTTGAAAAGCTTTCAAAAATTGGTTGTGAATTAATAGGAATTAAATTTGGTTTTAAAGGACTAATGGAAAATGACACAGTGCAACTTAACTCTCAAATTTTAGAAGAGAATAAGTCTTTTGCAGGCTCAATTTTAAAAAGTTCACGCGCTCCAGAATTTAAAACATCAAAAGGTATAAAAAAAGGGTTGAACACAATTTTAAAAAATAATTTTGATGCAATAATAATTTTAGGTGGAGATGGCTCTTTAAGAGGTGCTAAGGAACTAGCAGAGCAGGGAGTTAAAGTGGTGTTTATTCCAGCTACAATAGATAACGACTTAACCTGTTCTGAATATTCTTTAGGATATTATACAGCGGTTCATGCTTGTCAAAAGTATATTGAACTTGTTATGCGTACAATGCAAACATTAAATAGAAGTTGTATTTTTGAAGTTATGGGAAATGAGTCTGGTCAAATAGCAGAAGGTGTTAAAATTTCTTCTCAGCCAGATTATACTATAAGTGAATACGACTCATTAAATATAACAAAGCTTGTTCGTGATATTAAGAAGAACAAGAAGGAAAGTTTAACCATAGTTGTGCAAGAAAAACTTATAAATTTGGAAGAGTTTAAAAATGAACTAATTGCAAAAACAAAAAGAGAATTTAAGTCTTGTGTTATAGGATATTTACAGCGCGGAGAAAACCCAACAAAAGAAGAAATAAAAAAGGCAAAAGCTTTTTCTACTCTTGCCGTTGATTGCATAAGAACTCATAATTTAAATAAAGTAATAGTATTCAAAAATAGCAAATGCACAATGCTTTCTATGAATGAAATTCTGTAAGGCGGAAACCATGTTTCTGCCTTTCTTTTTCAACAAGGCTAGCAATTAAATTTCTTACTTTATGTGGATTTTTTACTTTTCTAATTATAATTGCATCTGTGCTTTCATCGTTTACATAAAGTGTAATTGTTCCAACATTAAACATTTTATCAAAAAGTGATTGATAAAGAGCTATATCAAATATTCTAAAAAAGTTTACTTCGTTATCTTCCGTAGAAAAAAGACCTATTGAAGAAAAAAGTTTTAGCCATTGTCCCTCATTTTCTACTATGTAATATCTTGTAAAGGAAAGTGGCATTCCGCACCATCTTTTTCTATCGTGCCAAAGCACTTTTGTACCGCCAAATTTACTTGCGTCCATATAAAATCTCCTATAAAAACATACTATCACAATTTAAACTTTATGTAAAGAAATTTTTAAAATTAAAAATCTTTAAGGAAAAATATAAATTTATTTTTAACAATCTTTTTACATTTTAATTACTTTTTTGTTAAAATTAATACTATGGAAATAAAAGAACAAGAAAACCCTGTAAAGCAAATTTTAGATGCTATTAATAACCCCAATCTTCGCGTAGTTTCAGCTTGTGCTCCATCAACAAGAGTTTCAATAGGTGAAATGTTTGGAATGGAAGTAGGGCAAAATCTTAAAGGTAAACTTGTAACCGCCTTAAAGCGTTTAGGTTTTGATGATGTGTTTGATTTAAACTTTGCAGCAGATTTAACTATTATGGAAGAAGCTTCTGAGCTTGCAGAAAGATTAAAAAGTGGTAAAAATCTTCCACATTTAACTTCATGTTGTCCAGCATGGGTTAAGTATGTTGAAAAGTTTTATCCTGAATTTATACAAAATTTATCTACAACAAAATCTCCACAGCAAATTTTTGGAGCTATTGTAAAAACTTATTATGCTGAAAAACTTAAAATTTCGCCTGATAATCTTTTTGTAGTTTGTATAATGCCATGTCTTGCAAAAAGATTAGAACGGTTAAAGAAAGGAATTAATGTAAGCAGTGGCTTAGATGTTGATGCTGTTTTAACTGTAAGAGAATTTGGTGACTTGTTAAAGTCTAAAAATATAGATTTTTCAAAACTGCCCGACACTCCTTTTGACCAAACTTTTAATATGGCATCTGGTGGAGGAGTAATTTTTGGAACAAGTGGCGGAGTTTTAGAAAGTGCACTTAGGTCTTTAAATGCGAAGTTGGATAAAAAGTCTATAAAAGGTTTAGATTATCAAATAAACAGAGGTTTAGACGGAATAAAAGAGGCTGAAATTTATATTGGCGATAGAAAAATAAAGGTGGCACTAGCTAGTGGACTTAACAATGCTAAAATTCTGTTAGAGCGATTAAAGTCGGGTGAAAAATTCGATTTTATAGAAGTGATGGCTTGTGCAGGTGGTTGTGTAAACGGAACAGGTATGCCTTTATATCCAAAAGAGTTTAATAAAATTCCTCTTGTTAAAAAGCGTGCGAAAGGGTTATATGATACAGATTTAAAAGAAAAGATTAAAAAAGCAAACGATAATAAACAAATACAAAATCTTTACAAAAGTTTTTTATTAGCGCCAAATTCCGATATCGCAAAACAAATTTTACATGTAAAGAGATAAATTATTTGAAATTTTTAAGAATATAATGTATAGTATGTAAGATAACTAGGAGATAACTTGAAAAAATTTTATTATACAAAAACTGACAGCGGAAAAATATTTTTATGGAGTTTAATTGTTCCTCAATTATTAGGAGCAATATTTGTAATGCTGTTAATCAGTTTTGCAAGAACTGAGGAAGCTTATAACTCTCTAATCAATAATATTTTTATTCAAATAATAATGGTAATGCTGGCTCAAATTGGTTTTTTAATTGTATATATAACCTTTAATAGAAATATAAATTTTATGAGAGCTAGCAAAATAAATTTTAATCTCGGTTGGAAAAATATATTAATTTGCATTTTAATTGGGCTTATTGGAGTTTTTGGAATCAATCCATTAATATCTTCTGTGGATACTTTTTTAAATTATATTGGCTACGACCTATCCTCTTCTCTTCCTTTGCCTATGGATAACATCGGTTGGTTAATACTCAATATTATTTTGCTTGCAGGCGTACCTAGCATATTAGAAGAGCTCGTATTTAGAGGCGTAATATTAAATGGTTTTAAAAAATGCGGTGCACTTTCTGCAATGATTATAACATCTGCATTATTTGCATTAATTCATGGTTCTGTTCAACAATTTGTTTTTCCATTCTTATTTGGCATTATTTTAAGTTTTGTAGCTTTAAAAACAGGTAGTGTTATAGCGCCAATGATAATTCACTTTATCAATAATGCACTTGTGGTCATATTAAATTATGTAAACTTTTCATTTGAAATATCAATACCCACTTGGGCATTTGCATTAATTTCAATTGTTATTTGCATCATAACATTTGTTGTAATTTGGCTATTAGGAAAACTCTTAAAAAAAGTTGATAAACCTATTTTACTTACAGAAGAACAGCAAGAACAATTTATAATTATGGAAAAAGCCGAGGTTAGCTCTAATGTGCCTTTATTGATAGGGGTAATTCTTGGTTCAATATTCCTTATTTTAGACTTATTAAGTGGATTGGGGGTAATTGTTTTATGAAGCCAAGAACAGATTTTTTTAATGCTAGTCTTACATATTTTGTATTAATAGTTTTATTTGTTTTAGTAAGAATTTCTACTGCGGTAGACTTATTTTCTTTTTTAGGTGACGCAGAAAGTTACATTTTAAATGGGCTTATCCAAATAGGATTTATGTTTTTGTTGCCACTTTTTATGTATTCTCTGCTAAGCAAACAAAAAGTAAAAACTACATTTAAAGATTTTAGATTTAATAAAATAAATTTTAAAAGTGTTTTAATCTGCATTGGCATAGGAATTATTGTATTTTTCTTAAATATTGCGGTATCTTCATTTTTTAGTTTTATACTCCAACTCTTTGGATATCACTATTCCACAGGTTCAACAGTAGTTTCAAGTTATCCTGTTTGGCTTTTCTTTGTTTCTTTACTAATAACCGCAGTTCTTCCAGGCTTTTGCGAGGAGGTTGCCCACCGTGGACTACTTTTAAGAGGTTTCAAAGACCTTGGAATGAAAAAGGCTATAATATTATCCGCTTTACTTTTTGGATTAATGCATTTAAATATCGAACAGTTTTTCTATGCTAGCATAATAGGTGCATTGTTAGGTTTTTTAACCGTTTCAACAAATAGTATTTTCCCAGCAATGATAGTTCATTTTATGAATAATGGTATAAGCGTATATTTAGAGTTTGCTGGTGCTAACGACCTTTTCTTAGGAGACTTATTATCACAAATAAGTTCGGCTATAACTGGTTCTAATTTCATTATAGCTATGTTAATAATATTGCTAGTACTAATATTGGCTTTATTTTTACTTGCATGGCTTGTGTACCTTTTGTTTAAGCAAACAACAGGGCGTAAACTTGGAAATCTTGTTAAAGATTTAAAAGAAAACTTGTCATCTAATAGCCAAACAAACCCTGAAACAGCTGAAATAATGCAAGATACATCAATAAACGCTGATAGTCAAGCCCCATTTGTTAGAGAGCTTTCTTTAAAAATCCCTGCTGAGTATATTGGAATTAATATACATCAATTAAGAAAACCTGCTTTTGTAGAAAAAATATTTTTATATAGTGCTTTATTATTAAGTATAGGAGTAACAATTTCTACATTTATTTGGGGAGTTCTATGAAAGAAGTGTATATTAGCCTTGCCTTAAAAGAGGCGGAAAAGGCTTTTATAAAAGGTGAAGTGCCGATAGGTGCAGTAATTGTGAAAAATGATAAAATTATTGCTAAGGCGCATAATACAAGGAATAAAACAAAAAACGCAGTCAATCATGCTGAAATTATAGCAATACAAAAAGCTTGTAAAAGAATGAAAGATTGGCGGTTAGAAAATTGTGAAATATATGTTACATTAGAGCCATGTCCTATGTGTGCGGGGGCAATCGCAAACGCACGAATTGCAGAGTGCTATTTTGGGGCGTATGATAAAACATCGAACACAGACTTTTTAAAAAGTATATTTCAGGACAAGCGTTTAAATCATAAGGTAGTTTATCGCGGTGGAATTTTGGAAGAAGAATGTTCCAAACTATTAACTAATTTTTTTCAACAAAAAAGAAATAAATAATCAACTACTTTACAAATAATTATTATTATGGTTAAATAACAAAGGAGAATTTATGAAAATAGCAATAGCAACAGATTCTAATAGTGGAATAACACAAGAAGAGGCAAAGAAGAATGGTGTGTTTGTTTTGCCAATGCCTTTTACTATTGGAGAAAACGATTATTTTGAAGATATAAATCTAAGCCAAGAAGAATTCTATGAAAAGTTAAAAAATAACGAAGATGTTTTTACATCTCAACCATCACTTGGTGCTTTGGAAGAGTTTTGGGATAATATATTAAAAGATTATGACGAAATTATATATATTCCTATGTCAAGCGGTTTAAGCAAGAGTTGTGAAAGTGCAACCAATTTTGCAGAAGACGAGAAATATAAAGGGAAGGTTTTTGTTGTTGATAATCAACGCATTTCTGTTACTTTAAAAGGAACAGTTTATGATGCAATAAAACTTGCAAGTTTAGGTAAAAGTGCAGAAGAAATTAAAGAAATTTTAATTAAAACCAAGTTTGATTCAAGCATATATATAATGGTTGACACCTTAAAATATTTAAAAAAAGGTGGCCGCGTAACTCCAGCAGGAGCAGCACTTGGAACGCTATTACATATAAAGCCTGTTCTTCAAATTCAAGGTGGCAAATTAGACGCATATAAAAAGGTTATGGGTGTAAAAATGGCTTGTCAAGCCATGATAGAGGCAATTAAAAACGATTTAAACACTAGATTTAAAGATATTAAATCTGAAATGAGGTTGTGTTTTGCCCATACAAATAATGAAGCAAATATCATGAAATTCCAAGAAGAAGTAAAAAAAGCAATACCAGATGTAAAAATCACATATTGCGACCCATTGTCCCTCAGTGTTTCTTGTCATATAGGTCCAGGGGCTTTGGCTGTTGCATTGTATAGAGAAATAAACTAAAAATAAAAAATAGTTTTCTAATAAAATAAAAAGTGGTGTATATAAGGTTTTAAATAGATATTCTATGTACTTAATAAATAAATATTAAATTATAAAAAACGCAAATTTTCATTTGCGTTTTTTAATTAATTAGCTAATTCTTTCCATGTTTTAATATGATGAATACTTAATCCAAAATTAGAATTTATCATCGTGTTTAACTTGTATAATTCATTATACATAAAAGTTTTACCTTCTTCTTTAAATGTTACAATGTCTTCTTCATTGCCTGTTTCTACACCTAAAAAAATTTTTTTATTATTAAGATTTGCGTAATCTAGTTCTTCTTTGGCTACATTATAAATATTTTGTGCATTATCGCGATAACTCATAATAAAAGTTCTATCAGCAAAATCTATTAAAAATTTGTAAGTTTCCTTTGTTTCGTTATTAAAAGTTATTACATCGTCTAGCCAAAAGGGAATATCAATATCAAAATTTATATTCTCATACAAATTAACAGTATTATGGATAAAATTTACAAAATTTATTAAAATTTCTTCTCTGTTTTCTTCAAAACTAGGATTTTGATGAGGTTCAACATCTAAATGTACGCCAGCAAATTTATATTTCGAAGAGTTTTGAAATTCAATGTATTTATTTAATTCATCAAAAAAACTTTCCTTGTTATCAATCCAAGTATATTCACCTGTAAGCCAAAAAACATCTATATTATTTTCATTAGCCAATTTAATGAAATTTTTATTTTTTTCATCAAAAGTGCTAGTGTAGTAATAAATTTCATTTACGCCGTTTTGTTTAGCAAAATCTAAATATGTATTATCAAGCCTATTATCCCACCACCAAACTCCCAAGGTATTTTCAAGGTTTAAATTTTTTGATTGATTATAGTTGCAGGAACAAAACAGAATTGAAGACAAAATAATAGCAAATAAACCACTTAAAATTTTAATAATTTTCATGTAAATATATATAATAAAACTAAATAATTTTGTCAAAGCTTTTACAAAATAAAATTTTTGGTAATAATTATTGACAGAATTAAATATATATGATATAGTTAATATTGTGACGCGGGGTAGAGCAGTCCGGCAGCTCGTTGGGCTCATAACCCAAAGGTCGTAGGTTCAAATCCTACCCCCGCAACCAAGGAAAATGTCGTGCTTAGTGGCACGATTTTTTTTATAAAAAATCTGTGCCGTTGGGGCACGCATTTTCCCTTTATACCGCCCAAACGCAAGTTCCAGCTACGCTTGGGAACTTGGGCGGTACTCCCCTAGCGAAGCGAACGCTACGAAGAAGAATAGCATTTAAGCGTGTAATTTTTTCTTATACGCGCCAGACGAAAACTTCAGACTGTTAGGGCTCCCAAAAATTTTTAATTTTTGGGAATAAGGAAAGAACGCGGAGCGATTTGCATAGTTGCGGTTAGAAACTTGCCTAGCGTAGCGATTCTTGACGCTTGCGCGTACTCCCCTAGCGAAGCGAACGCTACGAAGCATATAATATAAATATTAAATAAAGTTTAAAAACGTATGGTAGCATAAAAGTAAAGATTTTTGATATATTTTGGACTTAGCTGCTGACCAGTGTAATTTTACACTGG
>CALVOB010000020.1 GCA_944350095.1 uncultured Clostridia bacterium | reverse complement strand
TTCTATATTTTTCCCTAAATTCTATCGTTTCATTTTCTTTATTCGACCTTAAAGATTCTATATAATCGTTAGTAAACTTTTCACAAGTTGCATACATTATTTTTAAGTTTGGCGAATGTTCATGAATAAAATTTCCTATTGCGTGTAAAAGATGAGTTTTACCAAGTCCAACTCCACCATATATAAACAAAGGATTAAATTTTTGACCGGGGTGTTCTGCTACCGCTCTTGCTGCAGCATAAACAAATTGATTACTTTTTCCTACAACAAAATTATCAAAGGTATACTTAGAATTAAACATTCCTTTATTCTGATTTTCTTGTTGTGTTTCAATTACGGGTTCAACAAGAACTGTATCTTTAAGATAGGCTTGTTTTTCATTTTGGTCTAGAATTTCAAAATTAACACCTTCACCAAAAACTTCTAAAATACATTCAGATAGCTTATCAGTATGATTTTTTAAAATTTGATTTTTAGCTGTTGTTGAAGATGATCCAAGAATAAGTGTATTTCCGTTTTTAAATTCGAGTAGTTCAAGTGGTTTTATCCATAAATCAAATGAAACTGCACTTACCATCATTTCAAGTTTGCTTAAAACTTCTTCCCACTTTTTTATGTATTCGTCCATATTTTCTCCTAATAAATTAAAGCAATTCTATCACCAAACAATAACAAAAGTCAAGTTAATGTGACAACTTAAAAATTTATAAAATTAAGTTAAAAAATTAATAAAAAAGCAAAAAAATGCAAAAAAAGCGTGTTTTTTAGCTAAAAAACATAAAAAATCACTTAATTTTGTTAATTTTGTTAAATTCACATTCACTTAAATATAAAATATTTTTAAAAATAATTTTTAAAATGTTTTTATATATGTATATTTATATTTCTATATATAGTATATACAAATAATATATATATATAAACTTATTAAATTTGTTGTCAAATTTTTAAATTTGTGTTAAAATAATTATATTCTAAAATAACGGAGAAAATATGGGGAAAATTATTGCTTTTGCTAACCAAAAAGGTGGCGTAGGTAAAACAACAACTTGTATTAATCTTGCAGCCAATGTTGCTTTAATGGGAAAAAGAGTTCTAATTGTGGATATGGATCCACAAGGAAATGCTACTAGTGGTGTTGGTATTGAAAAAAATTCTCAACTAAAAACTATTTATAATGTTATAGATGGTGACTGTTCAGTAAAAGAAGTTATACTTGAAACCATGATACCAAATCTAGATATTATCCCTGCAACAGTAGACCTTGCAGGTGCTGAAATAGATCTCGTTCAAATGAGTTCAAGAGAAAAGATTGTTAAAAACATTCTTTCAAGAATTGTAACTAATTACAATTACATAATGATAGATTGTCCACCATCACTAGGGCTTTTAACTGTAAATGCCCTAACCGCTTCTAATAGCATTATCATTCCTATACAGTGTGAATTTTTTGCCTTAGAAGGTTTAAGTCAACTAATGAACACAGTTAGACTTGTAAAACATCATTTAAATTCAGAACTTGATATTGAGGGCGTTATTCTTACAATGAAAGATAAACGCTCAAATTTAGTAGCTGAGGTAAGTCAAGAAATTATGAAATTCTTTGGCAAAAAAGTATATGATACTTTTATCCCTAGAAATATTCGTTTAGCTGAAGCTCCTAGTCATGGTAAACCTATAATGTTATATGATGTAGCATCTAAGGGCGCAGAAGCTTACCTAGCTCTTGCAGAAGAATTTTTAGTTAAGAATAAAGATAGTTATAAAAAAATAACTAAACATTCAAAATTTAAATTAAGAGGAAGTAATTAATTATGAAAAAAGGTTTAGGAAAAGGTTTAGAGGCTCTCTTTTCAGTGTATGATGAAGAAAATGAAAAAGAAGAAAATAAAAATAATGTAACATCTAATAATTTAAAGAGAGACAACGATGGTGTTTTAGAGATACCAATAGATGAGGTTCATCCAAATCCAAATCAGCCAAGAAAGAATTTTGATCAAACTGCCTTAGAGGAGCTTGCTCAAAGTATTAAAAATCACGGAGTTATTCAACCTCTTGTAGTTAATAAAGAAGATAACGGTTATATGATTATAGCTGGTGAAAGAAGATGGAGAGCTTCAAAGATAGCTGGATTAGAATTTGTTCCATGTATAGTTAAAAACTATACAGAAAAACAAATTAAAGAAATTGCTTTAATTGAAAATTTACAAAGAGAAAATTTAAATCCTGTTGAAGCAGCAAAAGCAATTAAACAGTTGATGGACGAATATAACTTTACTCAGGAAATAGTAGCTGATAGAATAGGAAAAAGCAGACCTAATGTAACTAACCTATTAAGATTACTATCTCTCTACCCTGATGTTTTAAAACTTGTTGAAAATGGACGATTATCAGCTGGTCATGCAAGATGTTTAGTTGTTGTATCTGATTATACTACACAATTAAAGTTTGCTAATATGGCTTGTGATAACAAAATGTCTGTAAGAGATTTAGAAAAGACTGTTAAAAACTATTTAAATCCTAAGAAACTTTCAAATCAAAAATCAGAACAAAGTGTTGAACTTAAAGAATTAGTAAATGAAATGCAAAGAGTATTTTCAACAAAAGTTTCTGTTATTGGAAATGATAAAAAAGGAAGAATTTATATAGATTATTACTCGCGTGACGATTTAGATAGAATAGCAGAACTTATTGAACTTGCAAAAACTAAAACACTAACACTAAAAAATTTAAAAGATATCAACAAAAGATAATTATTTTCAAACCCTTTATTTTAAAGGGTTTTATAATATGTTTCACGTGAAACATTATCAAATAAGTATTAAAAAACTTTTGTAAACAAGTTTTATTAAAAACTTATTCAAATATAAACAAATTACTATAAACAAATCTGTATTAAGTAAAGACTTTAAAAAATTTAATGTTTCACGTGAAACATTAAAACCTATAATCAATTAAAATAATAAAATTTTTTAGATTTTTACCAAAAAATAGATAAAGTGCTAAACAAAAATTATAAAAACAAATAAGATTTTATAAATAATTAGAATATATTAATACTAATGAAAATTGTCAATATTAATATAAATAAATATCAACAATACGATTGATGTAAAAATACAAATATATTAGGAATAAAATTTTAAAAGTATGTTTAAATTAATAAATAGTTAAAAATCAAAAATCTTTGTCCACAAATGTAAATTTGCTTAAATTTTTTTACGAATAAGTGGTTGTTAAAACATTTAAAAATCTTTTATAAATAAGATTTTTAAATGTGTAAAAATAACAGATGCAAACAATAAAATAATGTTTTAAATCTACATTGAATTTTTTATAAAAATATTAAAAAAGGAAACAATTAATTTATGTATGGTATTATAGTTGATATACTACTTATAGTTATAGTCCTTCTTTTTGGTATAGTTGGAAGTTTTAAAGGATTTTTTAAATCTTTAACATCTTTAATGGGTGTTGGTTTAGCTATAACCTTAACATATATATTTAGAAATCAAATTTTAACGCTAGATAATAATATAGGAATAGCGTCTTCAATTTCAAATACGCTTGGTGATGGTGCGTCTAATATAATAACATTATTAATATATGGTGCAATAATATTTGTACTTTTAAAAATATTGGCGCTAATTTTAAATGCTACACTTGGCAAATTATTTAATTCAAAGTTTTTAGGAGGTATAAACAAATTTTTAGGTTTTCTTTTTGGCGTGGCAAAAGGATTACTATTAAGTTTAGTTTTGTTGTTTATTCTTACTGGAATTTTACAAATACCAAGTGCAAGGGATTATCTTTATCCTAAAATAGAAGATTCTTTCATAGCTTTGCCAATTGCTGAGTATTTAGAAGAAAATGTTTTAGAACCTTTAACAGATGACACAACTTCTGCAAACAATCCTGTAATTGGGAACAGTTAATTTAAGCGCTATAACTATGTTTTTTAGCGCTAAATGTATTTAATTTAAAAATAATGTTTTATGCTTAAATTTTGCAAACTATAAAGGATATCAATTTTTAAATGATAGTTATTCAAAAAGATTTGGTTTTATTGCATAAATATGATATAATTCACAAAAATTAAATAATAAAATATATTTAAAAGACTTGATTTTAAAACCTAGATGTTTTAAAATGCTTTGATTGGAGGATTATTTTGGATAAGAATAGTAAAAGAAAAATATTGTATTTATCCTTAGTGTTACTACTTGCACTAATTGTTTTATTTGCATTTGTTGATACAGGAAGTCGTGGAGAAAAACTTACCACAGACCAAGCTTACAATATGTTAGAGAGTGGTGAGATTGAAGAATGGTATGCTGTTGAGAATTCTGTTATATTAATTAAAAAAACAGGTTCAGAAATACAAGACGGTGCTTTTCCAACAAGCTCAGATTATTATGTAGAGTATACAAAGTCATTCTTTGATATTTTCTATGCAAAAACAATGGAACTTAATGAAGGTAAAAATCCTGAAACCGATACAACTTATGTGGCTAACAATTTTGTTCCACAGGGACCATCTGCTTGGGATACAATAATGCCTATTATGTATATTGTTTTAGGTGTTGTATTAATTTATTTCTTATTTAAAATGTTTAGTTCTAGCGGGAAAGGTGCAATGAGTTTTGGAAAGTCTAAAGCTAGAGCTTCTGTTAATGTTAAGGTTAGATTTTCCGATATCGCAGGCGCTGACGAAGAAAAAGAAGAACTTCAAGAAGTTGTAGAGTTTTTAAAAAATCCATCTAAATTTACAAGCCTTGGAGCAAGAATTCCAAAAGGTGTGTTATTAGTTGGCCCTCCTGGAACAGGAAAAACTCTTCTTGCTCGTGCAGTTGCGGGTGAAAGTAATGTGCCTTTCTTAAATATAAGTGGTTCTGACTTTGTTGAAATGTTTGTAGGTGTGGGAGCTTCCAGAGTTCGTGACCTATTTGACCAAGCAAAAAAATCAGCACCTTGCATTGTGTTTATAGATGAAATAGATGCTGTTGGCCGTCAACGCGGAGCAGGTCTTGGTGGTGGAAACGACGAGCGTGAACAAACATTAAATCAGCTTTTAGTTGAAATGGACGGTTTTGAAGCAAATGAAGGAATTATTGTTCTTGCTGCAACAAATAGAAGTGATGTTTTAGATCCTGCGCTTTTAAGACCAGGAAGATTTGATAGACAAATTTATGTTCATATTCCTGATGTTAAAGGTAGAGAGGGAATAATAAAAATTCATGCAAAAAATAAGCCACTAGATGATGATATAGATTATAAAACTCTTGCTAGAATAACAAGTGGATTTACAGGTGCCGATATTGAAAATATGCTTAATGAAGCGGCTATACTTGCAGCAAGAGCTGGAAGACCTAAAATTATTATGGAAGACTTAACTGAGGGTATCAATAAAGTTATAATGGGACCTCAAAAGAAAAGTAGAATAGTTACAGATTCTGATAAAAAGATTACAGCTTATCATGAAGCTGGGCATGCTATTGTAGCTAAAAAATTAAAATATAGTGAAGGTGTGCAAGAGGTTTCAATTATACCAAGAGGTTCTGCTGCTGGTTATACAATGAGCAGGCCAGAAAATGACGACCAACATTTAAGTTTCAATAAATTAAATGATAGAATAGCTGAACTAATGGGTGGTAGAATTGCAGAGGAACTTATATTCAAGGATATAACAACAGGAGCTTCCAACGATATTCAGGTTGCAACAAATATTGCAAGAAAAATGGTTACTGAATGGGGAATGAGTAAGAAGTTTAACTTTATAAACTTTGGAAATGACCAAGAAGTTTTTATTGGAAGAGATTATCAATCTAAAAATATCTATTCAGAAAAAGTTGCGGGTGAGATTGATGAAGAAATAAAAAGAATATTAGACGATAATTATTCTCGAACTAAGAAAATTCTTACTGAGAACATTCAATATCTTCACGAACTAGCAAAATTATTGATAGAAAAAGAAACTATTTACAGTAATGAACTTGATATGTTGCTTGCAGGCAAGACAACTGAACAAATAGTTCGTCATATGAATAACGAAGTAAAGAAAAGAAAGAAAAAAGAAGAGGAAGTGAAAGCTGAATTTGATTTAATTAAAAAAGTAAAAGAAAATGAAATCAAATTAAAAACGGCTGAAGTTTTCTTGAAAAATGGAATTATATCTAAGGAAGACTATGATAAGATTTTAAATCTTCGTGATGAGGATTTGAAAAAATTAGAAAGTTTAAAAGAAAAGAAAATGAAAAAGTCCTCACCTGAATACAATGAAGTGCAAGAAATTAGCAGTAAAGATGATAAGGTTGAAGATAAAAAAGAAGAAGCAGTAGAAAAGCCTGAAAAAACAGAAAAGGTAGAAGAAAAACCAAAAAAGAGAACTTACAAAAAGAAAGAAAAACAAGAAGATGAGGATAAAGGAGAATAGGTATGACTAAAAAAATTACATTATTAATTTGCTATTGCTTAATAGGAATTATAGCTGTTGCACTTATAATTAGTGCAATAGTTCCTAAAAACTATCTTCCTAATACAAACGACCCAGATAAGCTTACTATAACTTATATTGAAGATAATAAAATTCAAGCATTTTATAATACAAATTCTTCTGAGTTTAAAGATGAAACAAAAGAAGATTATAATAGACTTGTAGAAGGGTTTAGAAACTCATTCAAACAAAGTGTTCTTTCTGCTCTCTTTGCTGGTGAATTAATTACAACAATGACAGCAACAGGAATAGGGGAAGCAAGTATAACTAAGCCAGAATCTGGATTTGAAGTAAAATTTGAATATTTAGAATATCAAAATATTTATGTAAATGGCAAAGTTTACACAGACCCAAATTATTCTACTAGACCTGTTCAAACAAAAACAATGTATTGTTATATAACTGATGAAGTTGGCTTTAATGGAATTTATCTTTACTATGAAGATGATAGTCAAGATGGAGAAATGGAATATTATAGAATTCAAACTCTTGCTTCAACAAAAACGCTTTGCGATATGTGTAAAGAATTATTGAATATAACAGATGAAGAAACAGCTTAAAAAATTAGTTTAGATAAGTTATTCTTTTTCAATTTAAAAATTTTAAAATAATTTAATTTAAAAAGCTTAAAAGCAATTGATAAAAATTTGTCTTTAAGCTTTTTTGTTTTATATAAAATTTAATTATTATTATTATAAGTTTTAATTTAATAATTATATATTTAATTTTAAAAAAATTTTAGAATATTAAAAAATTTTGTCAATTGATTGATTTTTAAAAAATTTATTTGTAAAATAATCCTATGAAAAACAAAAAAATTAAGCCTAAACCAAAATGGTTTTTTCGAATAGTTAAAGCTATAATGAAACCATTTGTTGGAAAAATAAAAATAATCAATGAAAATGATGAATTAGAAAAAGGTTCTATTTATTTGTGTAATCATGTTGGCTCAAAAGGTCCTTTTAAATTAGAGTTTAACTTTCCTGTTGATTTTAGATTTTGGGGAACTTATGAAATGTGTGGAGGATATTTTTCAAGATTTAAATATCTATATAAAACATATTTTATACAAAAGAAACACAACAATAAATTTTCTGCTTTTATAAAAGCCTTTTTAATTGCTCCATTTAGTGGCATGTTTTACAAAGGGTTACAGCTTATTCCAACATATCCAGATTCAAGATTAAAAAACACGCTTGAATACACATGTGAAATAATAAATAAAGGTCAAAGTGTAGTTATTTTTCCAGAAAACAGTTCAGATGGTTATCATGAAGTCATGAAAGAATATTTTGCGGGATTTTATCTTTTAGCAAAACTATATTATAAGAAATATAAAAGAAATATAAAAATTTACAATATGAGATATGAGAAAAAGAATAAAACACTTTATATAGAAAAAGGTATTTCAATTGAAGAATTGTTAAAACTAAATTTACATAATAAAGATGTTTCAGAATATTTTAGAAAAAGGACAAATGCATTAATAGAAAAACAAAAAAATTATAATTAAAATTAATTAAATATTAAAAAATTTAATAAAATATATTATTTAATAATTATTTTTTAAAAATATTATTTTTAATTAAACTATTTAATGTTAAATACTTTATAAAATTGCATTAAAAAACTCCTTATTTTAAGGAGTTTATTTTTCATAACCATTTTTATCTTCTAAGCCAAAGAATGCTTTTCTTCTATCCTCTAAAACTTCGTTTTCAAACATCTGTTTGTATGCTTTATAATATGGTAATTCTCCAGACCTAATAAGAAGTGAATCACCAAATAGATTGTAATTGTTTTCTATTTGTAAAGGTTTTTCTTTTCTAGGATAACTTTCTTCCAAAACATCTGTTCTTAATGGAGAAATTATTGAAAATAAAGCTCGGCTACATTCGTTTTTTGTCATATTATCAATATACAATTCTAAGTCTCCATTTTTTGTAAGAGACCATAAAAATATGTTTCTATATTCGAAGTTTTTATTTAAAACTTGAGTTTCGTCAAATACACCTTTTATTTCCATGAGAGCAAAAGGGCTTAAATCTGATGGCTTTGTATTTTTATCTAATAAGCCATAATATATATTTAACACTTGCTTATTGCCATCTATTATTTTTGTTATTTCTAACATATCTGAGTTTTTATCGCCATAGTTTAAAATTGTGTCTGGCTTATAGTTTATTCTGTAATATCCTTTGCCATGTTCGCCCTCGAAATTTAAACCTTTGTTTATAATACCTAAAAGATATTCATCTATATCTTCAAAAAAATATTTAACGGCAGATAGAGCATAAGTGTCGTTATCGCATAGAAATTTTAATAAAACTGTTATTCTTTTATCATTGAAAACTAATTTTCTCATGCATATATTATAACACCTATAATTATACATTTCAAGACTTAATTTTTAGAAATTTTTAGAACTCTTTTACCTTGACAAAGCAGAGCTTTAATATTATAATAATTCTGTAAAAGGGGGAGAGATGCAAAAACAACGCTTTAAAGATAAACTTACCCTTACTGAGGGATTAAAACACTATCAAGATAAACAAAAGGCAACTAAAGATGAGTCTGTAATGATTGGTACTGTTGACGAATCATCTAAATTTGATACAGCAGTTCTAGTTTATATAAGTGACCTTCATATTGGGACTTTTGATTTAGATATTAATTGGCTTATTGAGGTAACAAATTATGTTTTAAATACTCCTAACGCAAAAGTGTTACTTCTTGGAGACCTTTTAAATACAGCTATATTAAATGCCGTTAGCAATATGTATGAAGATATAGCTTATCCGCAAGAACAATGGCAGATTGCAGTGGATTTATTTTCTATGCTATCTAAACAAAATAAGATTATTGCAATATGTGCAGGAAATCATGAAAGGCGTGTGTATAAACAAACGGGAATTGAAACTTTAAGACAATTTGCTCATGCAATAGATGCAGAAGGGGTGTTTGCTCCATACTATGCAAACTTAGATGTTGTTTTGAAATGTGCAGATTCTCCAACAGGAAAATTTACTATACCAATTGTGGCTCATCATGGTGATGGTGTTGGAAATATCAGCGGGGTTAAAAAACTTCAAGATATAGATTCAGGTTCTTACATAAACACAGTAGGACATCTTCACAGAGAGCAACTTCTTGTTCGTGGAATGCCATACTATGATGCATCAACAGGTAAAAAGTATAAAAAGGCTGTGCTTGATGTAATACTTCCTTCTGCTGGTGGTGGCTATTATGCAAAAGAAAAGATGTTGCAAGTAAACTACAAATCTCCTTATCTTGCACTTGAAGTAACAGCTGTTAAAAATCCAAGATTTGAAAAGTTTAAAAATTCAGAATGGGCGGAAGAGGAAATAATACCAGCTGTAAGAACAATACCTATTATGCAAGCGGCAGATACAGCTCAGAAAAATAAATACATTAAAACAGCAAATAGAATTATTGCTCAAAAAGAAAGAGAATTAAATCAAGAATTTCTTACAAAGATTAATGACCTTTTGAAATGGATGAGAGAACAGGGCATAGACATAACAAACTCTGTAAGAACAGCATTAAAGCAAGAAATAAGGCGAGAACAAGCACGAGAAAATAGTAAACAAATTGTTTTAAAACCCTTAGGTCAGGGTAAGGAGTGATTATGGCAAAAAGAGACCCAGATAAAGCACTAGATGTTATTGGCAAAAAGCTAAGAATTAAGGAAGAAATAGATAGAGAGTTTGATGAAAACGAAGTTATTAGTGAACAGTTTGAAATAGAAAAACCACAGGACAAAACAACTCTTCAAAGTGTGAGATATTCTTTAAACTGTAAGGATTTTGGTTTAAATGTTTTAGCAAACTTAAATCTTGGAAAGGCATATAAACTAATTGGAGAAGAGGGCGGAGAATACAATGTTCCGCCAGATGCTAAAAGAATTAAATATTCTGTTGATGACAAAGATGCTATGGACGAAGATTGGCTAGATTATATTATAGACAAAGTTGCTGGCGCAAATAATAGTTTTATAATATTAGAGAATATTTTTACTAGGGTAACAACGGGAAATTATGAAGAAAATATTCCTTATAAAGAACAATTAAAAGTTGCATACGAAAAATTTAGTGACCCTAGGCTTAAAGGAAAATTTTTAGCTTTAGTTAGAGGTAATATTGAACAGGATATCATAAAAAATGGCGGGCCAGATTTGATGTTAAAACTTGGAAAGCTTCTTGGGCTTGAAGATAGAGTGCTTTCTAATCCCGTAATTGAAGTAGAAATTTCAAATCCTAAACTTAAAGGTAAGGAAAGGCGTATAAGTATAATATCTGTAAACGAAAGGACTACTGCAACTAAGGGTATATTTAACATAATGAGCAGATTTGAAAAAACGCGTCCGGGCTTTGATATTTACTACAACACAACAGCAAAACAAAACGGAATGAGTGCCGGCATGACAACATCGGTAAACGAGAATGGTGATGTTACTCATAAGCCTTGTTGGTTCTTATGTTTTGGACCTATGTTTGAATATGATAAGGCAAATTTAAATAGACCATCATTAGAACCTTATGTACCGAACAAAGCTTGGTATAAAATAGGACATTCGTTTAGAATTTTAAATGGTAAAGTTGAACCAAGTGTCAGAGTAGATTATGAAGATTATGTTTATCCGCATAAAACTAAGGAAGACTTTTCTAACTTTACAAGTGCAGTTATAGGTGAACATATAAAAGATGTTCTATCTACTCTTGAAGATAGAGCAACCGATTACATGGATAGAACGGTAGATGCAACCGTTATTAAGGCTAGAAAGGACTTAGGAAAGTTTATTAAATATGGTCATGAAGATAGGGGAGAAGAAAAATGAGTTTTGGCGTAAAAAAAGATGGTGAAAAAGTAATTTGTTTAAATTGTAATGTAGTTGTTGGTAAAGGAGAAACAAAATTTAATTTCTGTCCTAGGTGTGGAGCTCCTTTAAATATGCAAGCTGGACAAGAAGAGGAAAAAAAGTTTGTTAGAGAAAAATTAAAACTTTTATATGAAATTATAGAAGAAAATGAAGAACTTAAAATTCCTTTGGAAAAATATATTAATGAGCTAGAAGAAGATTAAAAACACAAAAAGGTATAAAACAATAAATTTTAGCTTTTTAAAAATATTTAATAAATTTTAAAATGTTGAATAAAAAACATAAAAATATTTAAAATAATAAACATAATTTAAAATATTGTTTGACAAAAAATATATCCATATCTATAATATAGGTATGGATAATTTTTTTCAGGATAATTTAAAAGAGTTAACAAGCAGGACATCACAGAATGAACTTGCTAAAAAAACAGGGTTTTCGTCTGCTAGTATTAGTGGATATATAAGCGGTAAAAGCGAACCATCGCTTAAATTTTTGCTTGCATTAAAAGAAAATTACAATATAAATATAGATAGCTTTATAACAGAAAAGTTTTCATCGGAGCAAGCAAAGGTTGTTAAACAAGTAGATGATAAATTTATTGGCAATTATATAGTATATTATTATGATAGTTCAGTTTATAAAGGAAAGGCTAGCAACATATCAAAAAATACGCTTAGATATGGCGTAATAAGCATATTTAAACAACATTCAGAAATACAAGTTCTAGCAAGTCTTATGAAAAGCAAAGAAAGTGCTGTAATTCTTAAAGAAAAATTAGAAGAGGTTTTGTCTGTTGAAGAGATAATAAGTATTTATTCAAGCGAGGACGCGTATTCTGGAAGTATTGAAACTACCACAACACAAGTTTTTATTTATATAAAAAATACGAACAATAATGACCAAGGCTTAATTATATTAAATAATCCGCCTAGCAATAAAACATATATTGGAGGGCTTGGAACAGTTAATAGTGTTTCTCGCGGGCGTGAACATATGCCATGTGTGCAATTCATGATTGTTTCTAGATATGTTCTTCAAATCCCAGATGGAGAGATATATAACTTGCTTGCTCTCGGTATGGCGGAAATAAATGTTAAAAATGAAACAGAACAGCTTTATAAGCTATTTCAAAACTTATCTGAAAATGCAGACACTTTAACAGAATATCAAAGATTAAAGATATTTGAAGATAGTCTTTCAAACACGCTACTAGACTTAATTGATGCAAATATGTTTAGATTTGCTAAGGTGTCGGGCATGGAGGACGATAATTATTATAGAATTATCAGAGAAGAGGAATAAGCTATGGCAAAAGATTATAAAGAAATTTTTAATAAGCTAATAGCTGATATGAAGTTAAAAAAATCACTTGGAATTGAAAAGGTTGAAAAGGCTTTTCATTATGCAGAAAAGTTACATGCAGGGCAAAAGCGTAAATCTGGAGAAGATTATATTCTTCACCCTGTTGAAGTTGCTTTAACACTTGAACAGCACGACTTTGATTCTAATGTGATTAGTGCAGGTCTACTTCATGATGTTGTTGAAGATTGTGGTTGTACTGTTGAAGAAATTAAACACGAGTTTAATACAGAAGTTGCTAATATTGTAGATGCTGTATCTGCCATAACAGCAAAAAGTTTAAAAGGCGAAGCCGCCGAACTTTTAAAACAAGACGAGTTTGCTAAATTTGATTTAAAAGAAATGAGTTATCAAAAGCTTATTAGTTTAGGCAAAATTAATAAGTATGCATTTTATATTAAATTTGCAGATAGATTAAATAATCTTAGAACTATAAGTTGTTTTCCTAAATACAAACAAGTGGAAAAGGTAAGAGAAACTATCAAATGGATTTTGCCACTTTTAAAGATGTTTAGAGCTTATAAATTTTATAATGAAATAGCCAACGAGTGCTACACAATTTTAAATGCTGAAGAACTAACAAAGTTTAATCTTATTTATGATGCCTATTATGCTTTTAATAAAAAAATATATTCAGAGGTTAAAGAGAACATTTTGCTAGCACTAAATGATTATTTAATGAAAATTAAAAAACCTACTGAAAATACACAAGTTAAACTAAGAACATGTACAAAGCTAGAAGTTATAAACATGATATCTGAAACGCTTGATATAAAAGAAGTTAAAAATATAAAACAAAGTCAATTTAACAAAGTTCCAATTACAAAACTTTATATAATACTAAATAATGCAATTCCTACAAAGGAAGCTTTTAACATTGTGTTTAGTTTGTTAGAAGATGATTTAAAAGATGTTATAAAAATAATAGACTATCAAAAAAACACTCTGTTCAATTTTAATTATTTAGTAGTTCAAGATAAATTTAGAAACAAATATCAATTAAAAGTTTTCAACTTTGCCGACTATGTGACTTTTAGAAATGGAAGCACTGATGGTACGGATATAGAACTTGTAGACGAACACGCTAGCGAAATAATAACTAAATATATAAAAGTAAAAACTCGTTCTGGTGAAGAGGTATATATGCCAGAGGGGTCCACTGTTTTAGATTTTGCATTTAAAATACACCGCGATTTTGGTTTTTCCGTAAAATATGCTTTTTTAAATGACTCACCAACAAAATCGCCTATCTACACAAGGCTTGCAGAAGGCGATAAAATAAATTTAGAAATTGCAAAAACAGAAGACGGATTAGTTAAAAATATTGCAGAACTTAGATGGATAACATATTGTAAAACAGATACGGCGCAAAAATCGCTTATTAGATATTTTGAAAAATTAATATAAAGTTATAGTTCTTGTTGATTGTTTTTACAGCGGGATTTAATAATATCTATTAAAGCAATTTTAGAACACATCATTTTTTTTATTTTGTCCCATGAAGAAAACTTACAAAGATATGCTTTTAACCTATGGTCAGTAGAGTTAGTACTATATTGATTTTCTGGATTAAATATTATTGTTTTTATACCGTTTTTAGCTGTTTCTTCACAGGTTTTTGGCATATCGTCTATTAGAATAAAAATGTTATGCTTATTGCAATAGTCCACTTTATTTTTACATCCTAAAACAAGTTTATTATATTTTACACCATAAGATTCAAGTAAATTTACGGTTGCTTTAACCATTATATTAAATGTTGGACGATTTGAAACTATATGTATTTCAAAACCTTTATCATGTAAATAATTAATTGTTTCTATAGCCTTAGTATGAGGTTGATATTTGTCTGGATTAAAAATTTTATGAAGATGTTTGATAATTTTATTTGACTTTTTTACATTCTCGACATCAATTATCTTATAAGAGGAACTAGTATTATTAATTTTTTGCAATTTATTTGTAAGTTGATAAATAAAAGAGTTGCAAGTAAAAATAGTATTATCTATATCTATACCAATTTTAATCATAGTTCTCCTTTTATAAATTTAATCTATAATACCACATAAAATTTGATATTACAATAGAGAAAATTAAACAAAAAAACGAATTTTTGCAATTCGTTTTTTTGTGTTTAATTATTTAAAATTTTAACTTAATTATTTTTAATAAATTCATTTAGTAAACTATCTTTTGGAATTACATCTTTTTTCAATTTTCCACATTTTTTTAACATGGAATATAACTCCTTAGCTTCTTCCTCTTCCATATCTTTAAGTAATGGTGCTAAATAGGTGGCATAAAGCAAGGGTTCGTACATGTGTGTAGAATCTAAGATATAGTTTGCGGTTGTTTTAAAAGGTTTTATATATGTATCCTCTCCGCGAACAACATTTGCCCAAAGTTCAAAAGTTCTGCTAGGACTATGGCCACGGAAATAGTGGTCACGAATTAATCTTCTCATTTGCCTTAAACGCTTGGCAGGAATAATAATTTGTTTGCCTATAAAAAAGTTACTATTTACACAAATATAAATTTTATAAATATCGCTTTCGTGATTTTGAATTAATGTTGGGTTTAAAGCGTGTATTCCCTCAAAAATAACAACTGTATGTTCACTTAATTTTACATCTACAAGGTCGGGTTTTCTCTTACCTGTCAAAAAGTCGAATATCGGCATTTTAGCTTCGCGTTTTTCAAGTAGGTCATCTACAAATTTGTTTAAATACACAAGGTCTATTGCATTAATACTTTCAAAATCATAGCTTCCGTCAGGAAGAAGAGGAGTGTCTTCTCTGTTCTTAAAAAAATCATCAAGTGATACAACAAAGCTGTCTATACCCTGTGTTTTTAAGCTTTCACGAATTAGATGAGATGTTGTAGTTTTTCCAGCAGAAGACGGACCCGCTAAAAGAACTATTCGCGTGTTTAATTCAACTATTTCTTTAACTATGTGTCTTACTTGACTTTTATATAGATATTCAGAAGTATCTATTAGCTCGGATAGATTATCTTTTGCTTCCTTATTAATTAATGATAAGTCGAAGCTGTTTTTCATAATGTTTCCATGACGGCGTTCTAGGTCTATTTTTCGCATAAATTTCCTTTTAAGTAAAATTATTTTAACATACAAGTAGCATTTTGCCAAGCTTTTTGTAAATTTTTGTCTGTTTTTAATTTGTGCATATAAAAAATTATTAGTCATACTAGAATATTCTTAAAGCGTTTTTCTTGTGACGCAAAACATAAAAAACGAATATGATGAAATGGAGAGCTTATGAAATTAAAAGATTTATTGTGTGAAAATGCTAAGGTCTATGGAGACGACAATGTTGATATAAACTTTTTAACATTTAAAAGCAGTGAAGTTAAGGCGGGAAGTTTATATTTTTGTATTAAAGGAGAAAACTTTGACGGGCACGATTTTGCTCAAGATGTTTCTAGCTTTGGAGCAAGTGCAATTGTTGTGGAAAAGTTACAAAAGGTAAACATTCCACAAGTTGTTGTGAAAAACACAAGAAAGGCTTTAAGTGAAATGTGTGCCAAGTTTTACGGAAATCCTGAAAAAAATCTTAAATTTATTGGAATTACAGGAACTAATGGTAAAACGACATCTACTTTTATTATTCGCGAAATTTTAAAGGAGGCGGGCTATAAGGTTGGAATTATAGGCACGCAAGGTGCATTCATTAATGGAAGAAGCTACAAAAGTTCACTTACAACTCCTGACCCAACAGAGTTATATTCACTTTTAAGAAAAATGCTTGATAAAGGTGTGCAGTATGTAATTATGGAAGCATCTGCTCATGCTATTTTCTTGCAGAAATTAGAAGGAATAAAGTATGAGGTTGGAGTTATAACTAACATCACACAAGACCACTTAGACTTTTTTAACACAATGAAACACTATGAGCAAACTAAAATTAGTTTTTTAAATTCAAAGCATATAAAAACTGCTGTTGTAAATGTTGATGACGAGCGTATTAGAAGAAATTTAAATAAAATAGATGTTCCTACTATTACCTATGGATTAAACAACCCAGCAGATGTGTTTGCTATGGATATTGAAAAGAGTTTAACTTCTTCTAAATTTGTAGTTAATGCATTTGACAATGTTTTTAAAGTTGAATGCCCACTTGTAGGAGAGTTTAATGTATATAACATTTTAGGCTGTATTTCCACTTGTTTTAGTTTAGGAATAAGTGAAAAGAATATTGTAAATGGTCTTAAAAAAGTTAAAGCTCCGCTTGGAAGATTTAGTGTTATGAAAATTTCTGACAATATCACTGCCATAATAGATTTTGCTCATACGCCTGACGGAATGGAAAATGTGCTTAAAACTATTAAGGGCGTTTATTTTGAAAAGCTTGTTTGTGTGTTTGGTTGTGGAGGTAACAGAGATACAGGTAAGCGTTCTATTATGGGGAACATTGCAGAAAGGTATTCCGATTTTATAGTAGTTACAAGTGATAATCCAAGGTTTGAAGACCCGTCTAAAATTTTAGATGATATAGAAAAAGGTATGAAAAAAAATAATCATGTAAAGATAGTGGATAGAAGGGAAGCTATTAAATATGCTTTAAGCTTAGTTGCTGACGGCGGAGTTTTGGCAATACTTGGCAAGGGCGGGGAAATGTATCAAGATATAAACGGCGTTAAAACTCCATATAATGATTTTGAGGAGATTGAAAAAATATTATGACAAATATTTTAATAGCCTTTTTAATAAGTTTTGGCGTAGCAGGTGTGCTATGCCCTTTTGTAATGAAACTATTAAAAAAACTTCATGCTTCACAAACTATACTTCACTATGTGGAAGCTCATGAAAGTAAACAAGGCACGCCAACGATGGGAGGTATAATATTTATTTTAACAGCTATTATATCTTCAATTTTCATTTTAAAAAATGATATAACTCTGGCGGTAATTACACTTGCATCTATGCTTGGTTTTGGTATACTTGGCTTTTTAGACGATTTTATTAAAGTTAAATATAAGCAAAACATGGGGTTAAGAGCTTATCAAAAGATAATTGGACAAGTTGGCTTGGCACTTTTAATTGCCTTTTTTGCTTATTATTCTAGTTTAGTCGGGACAAGCATTATTGTGCCTTTTACAAATCTTACATTAGACTTAGGCTTTATGTATATTCCTTTTTGTGTGTTCGTTTTTTTGGCTATAACAAACAGTGTAAATTTATTAGACGGATTAGATGGACTTGCTGGGGGTGTTAGCTTTGTTTATTTAATAGGTTTTATGGGGCTTATAGCTTTACATTTAACATTACAAACGGGACAATCTCCAAATTTTATAACGGAACAAAACAACTTGGTTTTAATTACTGCTTGCATGCTTGGTGGATTGCTTGTATTTTTAGTATTAAACGGCCACCCTGCATGTGTGTTTATGGGCGACACAGGCTCACTTGCTCTTGGGGGATTCATTGCTGGACTAGCTATATTTTCAAGATTAATATTGTATGTGCCAATTATAGGGCTAATATATGTTTTAACAGCACTTTCAGATATTATTCAAGTTCTGCATTACAAACGCACAAAAAAGAGAATATTTTTAATGGCACCACTTCATCATCACTTTGAGAAAAAAGGAATGCATGAAAATAAAATTGTTATCGTATATATAGTTATAACAATACTTTTAGTAAGTATTACAACGCTTTTGGTATATTTTGCCTTGGGGGTATAATGAAATACGATAAAAAAATAGTTTTAGTTTATGGTTTAGGTGCAAGCGGAATAAGTGCTGTAAAATTTTTGTCTGAGCGCGGAGCTCTTGTTTATGCCTATGATGATAAAGCTACCATTGTAGAGAATGCAACCATGATTAAAAATTTAAGTTTAATTAAACCAGAAACCTTAGATTTTGCTGTTGTAAGCCCGGGGGTAGATATCAATAACGATAAGTTAAAATTACTTACATCAAACGGGGTTAAGCTTAAAAGTGAACTTGAACTTGGAACAGAAAATTTAAAAGCTAAACTATTTTGCATAACGGGGACAAATGGTAAAACTACATCTGTAAATTTATTAAATGCTATATTTTTAGAGGCGGGCAAGAAATGCGAGTTGTTTGGAAATGTAGGAACACCTGTTACTAGCATAGTGGATAAATTAGAAAGAGGAAGCTACGGCGTATGTGAAGTAAGTAGCTTTCAAATGGAAACAACGGACAAGCTAAAAAGTTATGCTAGCGCTCTTTTAAATATAGCTCCTGACCATCTTGATAGACATAAGTCAATGGAAAATTACATATCTCTTAAATTAAAACTTTTACAGCAGGCAAAATATAAAGTATTTAATGCTGATGATGAAATTTGTTATAATCTTTCAAAGCGTTTTAATAATGCCATTCTATTTTCTAAAAATAGAGTTACAAATGGTGCATATTTAAAAGGCGATTATATTTACTATAAAAATAGACGAGTAATAAAAAAATCTGATATAAAGCTATTTGGAGAAAAAAATTTAGAAAATGTTTTGGCTGTTATTACACTCGCAAAACTTGGAAAAATAAAAAATAGTGCTATTTTAAGGGCAGTATCAAAATTTAAACCACTTGAACATAGAATTGAGCTTGTGGATATTTTAGATGATGTTATGTTTGTTGATGATAGTAAGTCTACTAACATATCAAGCACGATTTGTGCTTTATCTGCGTTTAAGGATAAAAACATTATTTTACTTCTTGGTGGCAAAGGTAAAAATTTAGATTTTTCACCAATTTTTGAAAACAAACTTTATGCAGTTGTCTGCTTTGGTGAATGTGGACTAGAAATTTTAAGAAGTGCAAAAGCAGAACATATAGCTTACGAAGAAAATTTAAAGAGTGCATTTAATAAAGCCTATCTTTTTGCAAGGCCAAATAGTGTTATTTTGCTATCTCCTGCTTGTGCTAGTTTTGATGAATTTACAAGTTATAAACAGCGTGGTGATTATTTCAAAAAACTAGTAAAAGGTTTAGTGGCGGGTGAGAGATGAAAGTAAAAAATAAGCCTAGTGGAGTAGAAATTGTTGTTATACTGTGTGTTGCTTTTTTAAGTGTGTTTGGGTGCATTATGGTTTATAGTGCAAGTTGCTACTCCGCAGGCAGATTAGGCAATGAATACTTTTTTTTAATAAAGCAAATTATTGGGGTTTTGCTTGGAGCACTCTGCCTTTTTGTTTGCACTTTTATCAATCCTGAAAAGCTAAAAAAGTTCAAGTGGATAGCAGTTATTGTAAGTGCTGTTCTTTTGGTTTTAGTGTTTATACCGGGAATAGGTATTGAAAATTATGGAGCGAGACGCTGGATAGGACTAGGATTTTTTACTTTGCAACCAAGTGAGATTGCGAAATTCGCACTGGTATTTTTTTGTGCTGTGCACCTTTCTGAAAACTATGATAAGGTTAAAAAATTTAAAACGCTTTTACCTCCATTGTTAGTAGGTGGTATTTTTTGCGGACTAGTAATTTTAGAGCCTAATATGAGCATAACGATGTGCATAGGGCTTGTGCTTGTAATTATGCTATTTTTAGGAGGAATAAGTGCTAAGCATTTTGCTTGCCTTGCTGTGCCAGGGGTGCTTGCAGTACCAGCATTAATATTTATGGAGCCATATAGGGTAAAAAGATTAATGGCGTTTTTAAATCCTTGGGCGTCACCGCAAGCGGAAGGATTTCAGTTAATACAAAGTTTATATGGTCTTGGCGCAGGTGGGCTTTTTGGTGTAGGGCTTTTTAATTCCAGACAAAAATATAGCTTTTTGCCATTTGCTGAATCCGACTTTATATTTTCAATAATAGGTGAAGAACTTGGTTTTATAGGAGCTATGTTTATAGTTTTAGTATTTGCCGTTCTTGTTGTGTGTTTAATAATAATAGCCCGCCGAGCAAAAACAAGATTTTCAATGTTATTAGTAGCTGGGGTAGCTAGTGTAATAGCAGTGCAAACAATTTTAAACATAGCCGTAGTAACAGGCTCAATTCCACCAACAGGGCTTCCGCTTCCTTTTATAAGTGCAGGTTCAACAAGCTTAATTGTATTTATGAGTGCGATAGGTATTTGTTTAAATGTTTCAAAGCAGAGTAGGCAAACAAATGTTGGAGATGTTACAATTATTGAAAACAAAAGAATGAACAAACTTTTTAAAAAAGTTAAAACTTACAAATAAAGCCTTAATTTTGTTTAAAGATTTTATATTTCAGATAATGTTTTTCTTTTAAAAAATCCACCCTAGAAGCGTTTAACTTTTAAAGGTGGATTTTATGTTTTAAGCTTTTTATTCCTTGCTTTTTTTGCCTGTTTTCTTTCTGTCTTTAAACATTGGGGCTATCCACTTTTCTATAAATGGAAATGCAAATTGCAGTGGAACAGAATATGCTATAATTATTCCTAATATCAGGAATATTGTGCCATTAAATACCTGCATTTCAAAGAACTCGGGCATTAATGCGGATACCAATGCTATAAGCAAACCACTTACAATTATACATAATAATCTAAGAGCATTGAACGGATAGCAAAGTTTTACTAAATTTATAAAGCCTGTTATTGTTAAAACAAGTACGCATAAAGTTTGTTGTTCAGCTACATTTATAACTGAGAATTTAGCTAAAATTAATACAACAAATATATTTAAAAGCATTAAAATTGCACTAGGAACAGCTTTTTTTAATACTTCGGGAATAAAGTTTCCTTTTATCTGTTCGTCGTTAGGTTGCAGAGCAAGAATGAAAGATGGAATACCAATTACAAAGAATTCAAGAAGTAATAATTGTTTTGGAGTGAAAGGATAGGAATTAGGCGTAAATGTAACAAGAGCAACAAATAGTAATATTGTAGAAAGTGTAATTGTGAAAAGCGTTTTCATTAAAAACAAAGTGGAAGATTTTTGTACATTGTTTATAACTTGTCTGCCTTCTTTTACAACAGCTGGAAGAGAGGAGAATTTACTATCCATAAGAACCAAGCTTGAAAGATTTCTAGCAACATCACTTCCGTCTGCCATTGCTATACTACAATCTGCTTCTTTTAGAGCAAGGGTGTCGTTTACTCCGTCACCCGTCATTGCAACAACATATCCAAGGGTTTTCAAACTCTTTACAAGAATGTGTTTTTGTTCTGGTGTTACTCTGCCAAAAACTGTGTATTGGTCTGCTATTGTTTTTACTTGTTGCGGGCTTAAATTTTCTAAACTAATACATTTTTCTGCATCTTCTACTCCAACTCGTCTTGCTATTGTGCTGACTGTGTTAGGATTATCGCCAGAAATTATTTTTATTTTAACACCATTGTTTTTGAACCAATTTATAGTTTCTATTGCGTCATCGCGAATATGGTCTACAAGAGTTATTATTCCAATAGGGGTAGATGAAGCGGGCAAATTTTGAAAGTTTTCTTCATCGATTTCTTCATTTGTTTTAGATACCAATAAAACTCTTTCGCCTAGCTTTGCACGGGACTCTATTAAAGCATAAACATCTTCTGGTATATTTTTACAACTAAATTCAGGTGCACCTAATAGATATGTTGTGTTTTGAATAGTAGTAGCGGAATATTTTCTTTCCGATGAAAACTCAATAACTTTTTTAATTTCAGGATTGTTTTCTGTTCCAAATTTTGAAAGCAGTGCATTAAATGTGGAATTTGTACTTTTTTGTGCCCCAAGGATATTTTGAACTATGGTTTCAAAGTTTAATGTATCATCAAAGCATTTATAATAAATCACATTCATAGTGCCGTCTGTTATTGTGCCTGTTTTATCTAAGCATAGCATATTTGTTCTTGCAAGCATTTCAATGCTATAAATATCTTTAACAAGTGTATGTTTTGTTGCAAGTTTTATAACTCCTACGGTTAAAGCTATTGTAACAAGTAAAAACATTCCCGCAGGCACCATGCCTGTAAGCGAGCCACAAGTTTTTGTTATTGCAAGTTTAAGCCAATTAGGATCGCCGTAATAACTAAGATAATTATTTAAAAACATCAGCCCGCCAATAGGAATTATTATTATTCCTATGTATTTTATTATTGTTTGTAAATCTTTAAAAAGGTTAGAATTTGGCTTTTTAAATTTTTTTGCTTCACTCGCTATTGTTTGAATATAACTTTCGCTTATTAGCTTATCAACTCTTGCCAGCACAGTGCCAGAGAAAATAAAACTTCCTGCAAGTAATATGTCACCTTCTCTTTTTCTAATAGCAATACTTTCTCCCGTAAGCAAACTCTCATTAAGTTCTGCTTCACCAGACACCACAATACAATCTGCGGGAATTTGATTTCCTACGCTTAGTTCTATAATATCGTCTGGATAAAGGTGACTTGCGTGTAGAAGTATGCGTTTTCCTGCTCTAATAACCGTTAGTTTAGGTGAAGATACAAGCGATAGTTTTTCCACAGTATATTTTGCTTTAATTTCTTGTATGATAGCAATTAGTGTGTTTAATACTACTGTTACCATAAAAACCAAGTCAGAATAAGCTTCAACGCACAATAGAGCAATAAAAATAATAACCCAAATCAAATTAAAATAGGTAAATATGTTTTCAAAAAGAATTCTAAGAACGCTCTTAGAACCTTTGTTTTTTGCTACATTTACAAGTTTACGCTTTTTTCTTTCTTCAATTTCAATTTCTGTTAAGCCGTAACTAGGGTCAGGGCAAACTCTTTCTAGTGGCACAATCTCTTTCTTTTTAAACATATTATTATTATATCATATTAAATTATAATTTGAAATGTTTTTCAAAAAGTTTTATTTATTTTTAAAAACAATCTTTACAATTATGCAATTTTTTAGTAGAATTTTGTTGAGGTAAAATCATGAAAATAAATTATGTAAAATATTATATAATAATGGCATTGCTTTTGGCTATGATAGTTTGCGTAGTTGCCTTTACTGGATATGAAACAACAAACAGTGTTTTAGAACCTATTATTCCAGAAGAGCCAAGTGTTGAAGCACCTGAAAGTCCTGACAACACTGATGAAAGCGTTGTTGATACAATGCCAACCTTTAAAGCTTGGGATAAACTTTGGGATTATTCCTATAATATTTTGTTAAATGGCTATATTGCTAATTTTAATATGTCGGTGAATGCAAACTCTATGGGTGTAACAGCCATTCAAAGTTTTAAGGGTTCAGAAAAATACAGTTCAAAAGAAAGCAGTTATAAACTTGAATATTTTACTACTAATTCAAACTCTATGGCGGGAAGTGACGCCACTTATTACGAATATTCTTTATATAAAAATGGCATAAATGAAAAAAGAAGAACCTTTAATATAGACTATAACGAGGGGACTTATACTTTTACAGATGAGCCAATTACAAAGGAAGAAGCAAATTTTGAAAACTTTTCTGCTTTGTTTGCTTTAAGAGGGCTTGAATTCAAAAAAGAAAATGTTGATTTAATTTTATTTGACAAAATATCTAATAGCAGTTATTATATAATTAAACTTGGCTATAAGTTAGACAAGTTGACTGATGCGTATTATAACGGGTTCACTTCAACAGGACTTGTTGATAGTGTAGAAATAAACTCAATAACTCTAGAAATTAGAATTAATAAAAAGAATGGACATTTGTATTCAATAACTACAACAGAAGATTATAAAAATCATCTATCATTTTTGCCAATGACTGCCGATTGTGTTTCAACTGCAATAGAAGTTTTTAGTATGAATGAAAATGTTTTGGTGTAGTTTACAAATTTAGTTATTAAAAATATATAGTTTTATGTTTTGGTTAGATAAAACATAAAATTTTACTTTCAGAAAATTTATTAAAAAGGGATTAATTATGATATTTAAGCGTTTAAGATACTATTCAATAGTAGCAATTTTATTAGTTGCACTTGTTTTAGGCTTTACTTTTGGCGGGACTGTTGCAAGTTCTAGTTCAGACATTCAACCTGAAATTCCTGAACAGATAATTCCATCTGTTCCTGATGACGATAGCAATTCGGAAGATACTACTACTGAAACAATGCCTATTTTTAAGGACGCTTATAAATTATGGAAATATTCATATAATATCTTTAAAAACGGTAAAGGCTATTATGGAATAATGAGCGGACAAGCTGAAGCAAGCATTGGCACACAATATATGTATACTGTTTTAAAGAGAAATGGGGCTGTAAGTAATTATTCAGACAACTTAGAAATTTCATATAGGAAAGGGACATCTTCATTTTTAGATAGTTCAGTAATTGTTAATTATACAGATGTAAATGGAGATATGTATTTTGCATCTAGTAAAAATTTTGTATATGCTGAAAGTTATACAATTGAAAGTGCCCCTGGAGTTTGCAAATATACAGACAAATTTAATAGCGGACAAAGAGATGTACATGATTTTCTATTAAAGATAACTCCAAGTACAAGTAAGCTTGTATATTTTGATAGAACTAAAACAGACTACTACGAATTCAAAATAATAATGAACCAAGATGCAGTTCCTTCAAACTACTATAATCCCGTATTATCTAGCGAGTATGTAGACTATATTCCACAAAATACTATTAATATATCTGTAACATTTAAAATTAGTAAGGTAAATGGAAATCTTTTAAGTTATGTATTAGATGAAACATTTGAAATTGTTCCTAAGGGCATATTAGCTATGATAGGAAATCAAAAAGTTCATAACTACATTACTTACACTTTTTATGAAATGGATAAAGAACAAAATATAGAAAACCCTTTTACAGTTTTTGGATATTAGGAGATATTATGATTATAGATAATCAGCAAATAAAATTTAAAGAACTTGAAAACGAATACTCTTTTTTAAGGGGGTGTCTTTGACGAACAAAAGTTAAAAAATATAGTAAAGGAATGTGAAGATAAAAAGCAGGAAGACGGATTTTATGAGAATATGAAACTTGTAAAAGAAGTTGGAAAAAAGCAACGCCATGCAGAAGATAAACTAGAACTTATAAAAAATTTTGATACAAAATTTGCTGATATTTCTGCAATTATTGAAATTCTTTCTGTTACAGAAGATGAAGAGCTTTTTAATGAATTAAATAGTGAGCTTAAAACTCTTGAAGAAAAACTAGAAGATTTAAAACTTGAAACGCTTTTAAATGGCAAATACGATAGTTTAAATGCAATTTTAACTCTTCATGCAGGAGCGGGTGGCACAGAGGCACAGGATTGGGTTAGTATGCTTTATAGAATGTACACAATGTATGCCGAGCGTATGGGTTACAAAACTACACTACTTGATATTTTAGATGGTGACGAGGCAGGAATTAAAAGTGTAACATTTTTAGTTGAGGGTGATAATGCTTATGGTTATTTAAAGTCTGAAAAAGGAGTGCATAGGCTTGTTAGAATTTCACCTTTTGATGCGAATGCACGCCGACATACAAGCTTTGCAAGTTTAGAAGTTATGCCTGAACTTGATGAACTCCCAGACATAACAATCCGTCCAGAAGATTTAAAAGTTGATACTTATAGAAGTAGTGGTGCAGGCGGTCAGCATGTAAACAAAACAGAAAGTGCTATAAGAATTACGCATATTCCTACGGGTATAGTTGTTTCTTGTCAAACAGAAAGGTCGCAAATACAAAATCGTGAAACAGCAATGAAGATGTTATATGGTAAGCTTGCAGAAAAACAAGAAGAAGAGGAAATGGGTAAACTAAATTCTATCCGTGGAGAAATTAAAAAGATAGAATGGGGAAGCCAAATTCGTTCTTATGTATTTCACCCCTACAATTTAGTTAAAGACCATAGAACAGGTTATGAAACATCAAATATTCAAGCAGTAATGGACGGAGACATTCAACCGTTTATTACAGATTATCTAAAAAAATCCAACGCGTAATCGTTGGTTTTTTATTTTTAAAAGCTTTTTGTTGCAAATAATAATTTTTTAACTATTATTATAGTAAAAAACAAAAATTTGAATATTAAAAGATAGTTTGAGTAAAATAATATTATGATTGCAGATACACATAATGATTATTTAACAAAAGGTGTTAGTTCAACTTATTTAGAAGATAGAGAAGAATACCTTAAATTTTTATGTTCTCCTGTTTGGACTAGCGAAATAAAAGAACCATTAATTAAATTAAAAAAATCTAAAGAATTTTTAGATAGTAAAAAATTAGCCACAATTCTTAAACTATGCATAGAAGATTGTTGGTTTTTAAATGAGAACAACTTGCAGGAGGTTTTAACATTCGAGCCTTTATATGCAGGGCTTACTTGGAATGATACAAACAGTTTAGCGGGAGGTTGTTTTGGAAATGGTGGCATAACAGAGTTTGGAAAGAAGGTTGTAAAACTATTTGAATCTAATAAAATTATTATAGACACGGCACATCTTAACAGACAAAGTTTTTTTGAACTTGCAAAAATTACATCTCGTCCGCTATTCAATTCTCACACAGCAACTAATGCTCTATGTGAAACTACAAGAAATTTAACAGACGAGCAATTAAAAATATTTAAAGATATGCAAGGGTTTATCGGTGTGTATTTTGTTGGCGATTTTTTATCAAATGGCAAGGTGACCAGTGAAACTGTGGCAAATCATATAGATTACATTGTAGATAAATGTGGAATAGATTGCGTAGGTTTTGGAACAGATTTTAATGGTACAGATGACTTGCCAGATGATGTTCAAGATTATCAAGAGGTAGAAAATGTGCTTATGAATTTAAAAGCCAGAGGTTATGATGATATATCTTTAAATAAAATAAGGTATAATAACTTTTATAATTATTTAACTAAAATTTAAATTAATAAAAAATAAAGGGGTTGACAAAAGTCAACCCTTATGTTATTTATATAAATAAAAGGAGGGACAATGCGAAATGAGCATAGGTGAACTTTTAAATAAAAAATATACAAATATTTCGCATTGTGCCGAAATTGTTTTTTAAAACATAAAGCCATTAGCGAATTTGTATAGATTTTTATGTGGCATTAAATATTGCAAAGAAAATATGTTTTGTATTTAGTAGTACTTTGCCATTAAAACATTGTATATTGCATGCAAAAATTTTTGCATGATGTTTTATTGAAATAATATTATTATGCCATTTTATTCAAAAAAATATAAAAATATTTAGCAAATGGGGTTTTTATGAAAAAAGCAAATAATTTAAATAATAAAAAAAATAATGTAGGTTTAAAGCCTTATATAAAAAGGTATAAACTTCAAATAATTTTATATATAATAATTTATTGTATAGCTTCTGCTTGCGATATTTTGCAAACAATTATTTTTGCAAATATAATTGAAAAAATAACATTTAATTTATATTTAGATGCTGTTTATGGCTGTTTATTTGTTTTAGGAATAATATTGATAAAAAGGCTTGGCTGGTATTTATCCCATAGAATATATTATAAGTATACAAACAAAATAATGGCGGAATTAAATTTTGATTTAGCAAAACAAGCCTTTAAATTGAATTCTAAAACATATTCAGATAACGATATAGGAACTTTTGTACAGAGAATAGTTGCCGATCCGGAGAGAATTGTTACAAATCTTTCAGATGTAATTATAACCTTGATGGATATGATTTCAGCATTAGTTATTATAATTTATGTATCAACATTAAATGTGTATATATCGTTAATTTTGGTAGGATTAATAATAATATGTGGGCTTTTAGAAATAAAGCGTGTTAGGGTATATAAAATAAACAGGGTTGATACAAGAAAGAAAAACGATAAAATAAATTCATTGACAACTGAAATTGTAAGAAGTGAAAAGGATATAAAAAGCTTAGGGCTTGAAAGTAAACTTGAAGAAGTTTCTAAGGAAAACTACGATGCATATAAAAAATCCTCCTATAAAGTAAGTATTACAGATTGCAATTTTTGGAGTTTAAGAAATATAATTATAGAAATTGTTACAATAGGCGTTTTAATATTAGGCATATACTTTATGGATAAAGGTTTAATGGGGCTTGCTGCTTTTATGATTGTATATTCTAACAGAGGTTATGTTTACGATTTAGTATGGTCAGCAGGAAACATAAGTAGTAAATTTGCAGAAATAAAAGTTTGCAAAGAGAGAATGTTTGCATTATTTGATGATAATAAGTTTGCCACAGAACACTTTGGAAATGTACATTTAGATAAAATAAAAGGCGAAATAGAATTTAAAGATGTTTGTTATTCTTATGTTGAATATGAAAATGAAAACAATGACAACATAAAGAAAAACAAAAAAACAAAGAAAAATGCAAAAGAAGAGAAAAAAATATCTTCAATCAATCAAATTTTTAATGGTTTAAGTTTTAAAATAAAACCAAATACAACAGTGGCATTTGTTGGAAGATCTGGCAGTGGAAAATCTACAATACTTAATTTGATGTCTAAAATGTATGTAGTTGATAGTGGCGAAATCTTGATAGATGGAGTAAATATTAACGACTTAGATAAAGAAACTTTAAGAAAAGGTATATCATTAGTTAATCAATTCCCATACATATTTGACATGACAATAAGAGAAAATTTAAGTTTGGCAAAAGCCGACGCAACAGAAGATGAGATGATAGAAAGCTTAAAAAAGGCTAGTTTATGGGATTTTATACTAAGTCTACCAAAAGGGATTGATACCCGCGTAGGTGAAGGTGGAATAAAACTTTCAGGCGGGCAAAAGCAAAGGTTAGCCATTGCAAGAGCATTGCTTAGAAATTCGGCAATAATTATTTTTGATGAAAGTACATCTAGCCTAGATAATTTTGCACAAGAAGATATAAAAAAGAGCATAGATTCCTTAAAAGGTGAGAGTACAATTATTATTGTTGCACATAGACTATCCACAATAAGAAATTCTGATATCATATACTTTTTAGATCAGGGTAAAATTTTAGATATTGGCACTTTTGAAGAACTATTTGCAAAGAATGAACTGTTTAGAAGTATGTTTGTTGCAGAAAATTTAACTTAATGAATAAAACAAAAATTTTTACGCACCATAGTAGTGGGAGGTAAAAATGGTAATAGCAAATATAATAGCTTTTATAATTTTACTAATAGGTGGATTAAATTGGGGGATTGTTGGCATATTTAATTTTGATTTAGTAAATTATATTTTTGGCGGATACAATGCTGGTTCAATAATAGTTTATATTTTAGTGCTTTTATCAGCGTTGTGGTTAATCATTTCTGCTGTAATGAGAAGAAGCATTATTTTAAATGTAAACAGAGAAAAATAAAATTATTAAATTAAAAAATAAAAAGAATATAGAATTCATCTATATTCTTTTTTGTATTTTTAAATAAATTTAATTTTATTATTTTTAAATATATTTAAAAATTTATAAAAAACAATATTATCGCAATTTTTTTTAAAAATTTAAAAAAAAGGAAATATATATTTTTTAAATTTTATTTATTTATCTAAATCTTCTTCATTAAAATCTTTATAACCTAGACTTTTATAATCAATACTTTTATTTTGTAAATCTGTTTTTGATTGAACGGAATTATTATAATTATTTCTTAATTCATTTGAATTTTCGTAGTTTTGTCTATTTTCATATCTTGAAACATCTCTGGGAAAGCCTTGACTATTATAATAATCTTCATTTCTGTAAGAATTATTTGTATTTGCATATTCTCTTCCAACTTCGCTATTTGAATGGTTAGAGTAATCTCTTTCATTTATGTTTCTATGTGTATAATCATGTCCAGCCTCCATAGATGAAACTCTACTATTTTTTTCTTCAGCTAAAACATCTTTCTTTTTGTTAAAGCCATCATCATTTATTTTAATTTTGCCTTTACCACGAAAAGCTTGAATTACTATCCAAATTGCTGCAATGCCAACAAAAAAGTAAATAATGCGAGAAAACATACTTGCTTGCGAGCCAAAAAGTCCTGCTACAAAATCATATTGAAGTGCGCCTATCGAAAGCCAATTTATAGCACCCAAAATTATAAGTACAAAGGAAATAAAAGTTATCATAAAACCTCCATTTTAAAAATATAAGAATATTATGTGCAAATCAGCATATTATATGCGTAGGAAAATTTTAAAAAAATTTTTAACAATTTTCTTGACAATAAAATATAATAAGTCTATAATGTACGAATGTTTAGGTTGGGTAAAGTCTAGGCTTTACATACTTAAATTTTTTTTATAGGAGGGACGGTATGCCAGCAACATTTTTAACACCAGAAGGCAAAAAACAACTTGAAGAGAAACTTGAATATTATAAGACGGTTAAAAGACCAGAAATTTCAGCAAAGATAGGAATTGCAAGAGAGTATGGAGATTTAAGTGAGAATGCAGAATATGATGCAGCAAAGGAAGAACAAGCTCAACTTGAATCTGAAATTCTTGAAATAGAAGATAAACTTCGCAACGCAGTAATAATAAATAAAAGCAAGATAAACACAGACAAAGTTAGCATTGGTTGCACAGTAAAGATATACGACGCAGATTTTGACGAAGAGGTTGAGTACCAAATAATAGGTTCAACTGAAAGTAATCCATTAAAAGGATTAATAAGTAACGAATCGCCTGTTGGAAGAGCGTTAATAGGAAAAAAGGTGGGAGACACTGTAATAGTTGATACACCTGCTGGGCCAAGCACAATAAAGGTATTAGAAATAAGAGCGTAAAAAACAAGGCATATTGCCTTGTTTTTCATATTATCAAAGGTCAAGCGAAATGCTTGGCTTTTTAATGTTAGAAATAAAAAGATAAATGAAACAAAAAAAGTTCTCAGAGTTTTGAGAACTTTTTATTTTTTTTACCAAAAAATTATTGATTTTTAATTTTTGTTTTAAAATTTAATAGTTTTAATCTTTTTTAGCCATTTTTATTCCAACAAATTTATCGCCGTCTAGGTATACTATCTCTTTTATGTTTCCTACTGCTTTTATATCGTATTCAACACGCTTTATAAAGTCGGAATACCCTTGCACTGTTAAACGCTCTACTTCCTCTTTTAAGGATAAGTTGTTTTCAGATTTGTATCTTCTTACGCTTGAAACTATCTCGCAAACACTATCTCCGTTTTCAATTATATTTTCTGGCGTTTTTATTTCTATCGGAGATATTTCTGTGTTGTGTATTGATGCTACATTTTCAAACTTGCGGAAATAACTTTGATATATCTCCTCTGTTATATGAGGAAGATATATTGCAAACATTTTTAGCATTTCTTTTAAAACATTATAGCAGGCTAGTTGTGCACTTGCTTTTGCACTTTCACCATAAATTTCGGGTTTATATAATCTATTCTTTGCAATTTCAATGTAGTTATCGCAGAAATTCCAGAAGAAGCGTTCTAACTCTGCCATAGCAAGCCCTATTTCATATTTTTCAAAGTAGTTAATAAAATTTGTTTGCATTTGATTGAATTTTGCTATTATCCATTCGTCCATAGGCAAAAGTCTTGTTTGTTTTGGCTCATAATTTTCTAAGAAAGAAAGCACAAATTTTGATGCGTTCCAAATTTTGTTTACAAGTTTAGCGCCGTTTTTAAATTCTTCTTCGCTAAATACTATATCTCTTCCTAAACTGCCTGTACTTGCCCAATACCTTGTTACATCGGCGGATTTTTCATTTAAAAGTGTTTCAGGGCTCATCTTGGAATTGGATTTACTCTTTGAAATCTTTTCGTTTTTGTCTGCCATAACAAAGCCTGATACCATAACATTTTTCCAAGGTAAAGAATTTGAGTGATAATAGGATTTTGCAATAGTGTAAAAGTCCCAAGTTCTAATAATATCATGTGCGTTAGGACGCAAACTCATAGGCATAAGTTTTTTGTACATCTCGTCATCTTCGCCCCACATTGCGTTTATTTGTGGAGTTATTGAAGATGTTTGCCATGTATCAAAAACATCGCTTTCTGGAATAAAATCTGTTGAACCGCATTCGCATGGCTTAGATGGTTTTGTTACAAGTGGATTTACAGGAAGTTCGCTTTCTTCAGCTACTATTATTTTTCCGCAATGTGCACAATACCAAACAGGAATAGGAACACCAAAATATCTCTGACGAGATATACACCAATCGCGGTCTACATTATCTACCCAATTTGAATAGCGTGCGTGCATAAATGATGGATACCAATTAATCTCTTCACCATTTTTTAAGAATTTGTCTTTATCTTCAACAAGTTTAACAAACCATTGTTTTTTAATTTTAATTTCCATAGGAGTGCCACAGCGTTCGTGTGTTGCAACTGCATGGACAATTTCTTCTTGCTTTATTAAAAGATTGTTTTCTTTTAAATCTTGAATTATTTCTTCTCTTGCCACCTTTATTTTTTTGCCCTCATATTTTCCTGCAAGAGCTGTCATTCTTCCGCCATCTGTAATTGCCTCTTTTATTGGAAGGTTATATTTTTGTTGCCAATAAAGGTCTGTTTCATCACCAAAGGTACAGCACATAACTGCGCCTGTTCCTTTTTCAATATCAGCCTTTTCATCTGTAAGAACGGGGACTTCAAAATTATATAGTGGAACTATAACATTTTTGCCAACTAAATGAGCATATCTTTTATCTTCTGGGTTTACAAAAACGCAAACACAGGCGCAAAGTAATTCTGGACGAGTTGTGGCAATTTCTAAATACTCTGAACTTCCAGAGATATAGAATTTTAAATGGTTAAATGTTGAAGCTATATCTTTGCTTTCAAGTTCAGCTTGTGCAATGGATACTTGACATTCAGGGCACCATATAGCATCTTTCTCTGCATAGTAAATTTTACCCTTTTTATATAAATCTAAAAAGCTCTTTTGAGAAAGTTTTTGAACTCTTGGGCTGATAGTGTTGTAGCTATGTTTCCAATCTGCACTAATACCATCACGAATAAAAAGTTCTTTAAAATCTTTTTCATACTTTTCAACGGTTTGCATGCATTTTTCACGAAATTCTTCTCTGCTCATTTCATGTGCACGAATACCAAACTCCTTTTCAACAAGTCTTTCAGTAGGAAGTCCGTTGTCGTCGAAGCCAAATGGATATAGAACATTATAGCCTCTCATTCTTTTATATCTAGCCACAAAATCTGCCTGTGAATAAGAAAATATATGTCCTATATGAATTTTTCCACTAACTGTTGGAGGTGGCGTATCGATTGAAAAAATTTCCTTTTTTGAATTTTTATTAAATTCGTTTACTTTGTTATCTTGCCAAAATTTTTCCCATTTTGGTTCGCTTTCTTTAAAATTGTACTTATCTAACATATTTTTATCCTTTTTAACTATGTAATTTTATTGCTTTTCACGGTTTTTGTCAATCACTCTGAATAATATTTTTATTAAAACAAATAATACAAGTATGAAAAAGGGTAAAAAGTTTTTTTTAGTAACATTAAGTTTAGGTCTTGCCGTGCTTGCGGTATTTGCTTTTACGCAATACACTTATGGGCTTAGTGTATTTGATAACAAGCGTTTTTATAATGGTACACAGGTGAACGGCGTAGATGTATCAGGTATGACAGTAGATGAAGTATCTAATGTTATTTCAACAAAAATGATAAGTTCAAGAAGTGATGTAAGTCTTACACTAAAATATGGAGATAAAACATATAAATGGACAGGTGAAGATTTTGAAGTTAATAATGAAATTTTATCTGCTGTTGAAGATATTTTTTCTTATGGTCGTGAGGGGGACATTTTTGAAAGACGCGGAACTATAAAAAAAATAAAGGAAGAGGGATATAAAGTAACAATACCTTATACCTATGTTTTAGGCGGTATTGACGAAAAGCTTGAAAGCGTAGCTATGGATATAAATGTAGAACCCAAAGATGCAGTTGTACACTTTGACCCGTCTTCAAAAGAAATTTTTGAATATGAAGAAGAACAGATAGGCAAAGAGGTGGATTTAGAAAAATTAAAGCAGGATATAAACACAGCTTTTCAAACTAGCTTGCAAGTAGTGGTTGATATACCTGTAATTGAAAGCGAGCCAGATGTAACTGTTGAAAGTTTAAAAAAGGATATAGCTCTTCGCTCTACTTTTGAAACATCTATTGCCACATCAAAAACGGATAGAAAGCATAATGTTAAGCGAGCATTAAACTCTTTTAATGGTATGGTAATTCAAGCTGGTGAAGAAGTTTCTTTTAACACAATAACGGGCTCACGCACTGCGGAAAACGGATATAAAAAGGCAAATGTTATTTTAAACGGCGTTTATGTGGAAGGAACAGGCGGGGGAGTTTGTCAAGCATCTACAACACTTTACAATGCATTAATTTTAGCCGATTTGGAAATTTTAGAGGTAAATCCTCATTCTCTTCCACCAAGTTATGTGTCTCTTGCTTTTGATGCTATGGTTAGCGAGGGCTATTCCGACTTAATATTTAAAAACAACACTGATAAGCCAATCTATATTAGAACTTATGGTGATGATAAAACTGTTGGTGTAGAAATTTATGGTAATCCATTTCCAGAGGGATTAAAGATAGAACGCAAAGCGGAATTTGTGGGCGTACTTAATCACCCGGGGGATAGAATTGTAAAAGATACTGAAAAACAGTATGCAGATAAGGTGACTTACGAGGGTGAATATTTGAGATTAAAATATCCACAAGAGGGGTATCGTTCTAAGGCATATTTACAATATTATATGAATGGTGAGCTTGTAGAAGAAAAGTTAATTCGCGATGAAAAATATCTTCCACAGGAGGGAATTATAATAGAGGGAACTGAAAAATTAGCAGAAGGCATGACTTTACCCGAAAATACTGTTCGTTTTATTCCTCCTCAAACATCAAGCAATACAAAGGGTGATAGTGTAGATAAAAAGCTAGAAAAAGAAAACCCTTCTGGATTAAATCCTTAATACCATATAGATCGATATCTATAAAGTAGAAAAAAACACTTAAATCTATTTAAGATTTAAGTGTTTTTTGTTTTACTAGATATTATTGTCAACATCTTTTAAAACACAAATTGAAAATCTTTCAATTTTTGTTTCATCATTATACCCAAACCTATAATAAAATTTATTGTCTTTAAAATAACCATTATTTTTGAAGTCTTTTCCTACCAATAAAGACAACATATATGCTTGGTCGCCATAAAATGTCACATATCCAGCACTATCAACTTTATAAGTTAAATTATATGTTTCAGTACTTGTTTTTGCAATTAAAGTTCCATCTTCATTGAATGTAAAATCTATTTTTGAAGTTACAATTTCTGTTGTTTCCTCGTCGCTTTCTTCTTTTGCTTCACCTGTAGTATTGTCTACAACTCTTACGCCATAATATTCATAGGTGCCGTAAGTAACATTATAAGGTTCTCCACAAGCTACAAGCAATGTTGCCGAAAAAAGCATAAATACAAACATAAAAGACAAAATTTTAAATTTATTTTTCATATTACCCCCTTTTTTTTAATTATTTTAAATTCAATTTTTAAAAAAGTCAAACTATTTTTGTGTGAAATTAACTACTATATAATATTATACAAGAAAATATTTTATTAAAAGTTTAAAATTTTAATTATACCATGTGGGTTTTGTAAAAAACTTAATAATTTTGTAAAAATATGTTAAAATCTCTTGTATTATTCTTTGTTTTATGTTACTATATATAGGTCGCGCAACAAGTTATTTTATAGTACTATTACTACATATTGAATTAAAAGGGTTTTTGTTTATGAATAAGAATTTAGAACAGATTTTATCTGATATTATTACTATTGTAGGTGT